>DATBYN010000227.1:0-13375 GCA_036513695.1 Bradyrhizobium sp.
CCTTCGTAATGAGCCTGCGGAGTGCAGGCACTCTGCAAGGTAGAATTCCCGCGGCAGAACGAGAGTGAACCATGTCACACATCCTTAGGTACATCTTCGTGATCGCGGTCGCCTATGACGGCCGCCGCCTCAGCCCGCGCCCCCATATTGGCCATCATCGCCTTAGCCGTTTTGCGTGAGTGGCGAGGCGCTGACGGTTACTGGGTCTAGGCCCTGCTCGATCAGCGCTTTGAAACGGGTTTTGACCTAGCGCGCGCCGGGGTTGCGGGATTTTCGGATTCGGACCAGATTCCGAAGCTAATGATTTCAGCGGCTTGTTGTCGGCTGGACTGAGTGAAGCACTCAACCGGCACCACGCTTCTCGCGGTCCGAGTGTGAACCCTGATGCATGCGATCGATCGACGGGCGGCTGTCACAGGCCTTGCGGTGCTTTCGGTGTGCTATCCGGCTCGCGCCGGAACGCCGGAACAGCTCAGTGTCGACGCCGACGAAGGCCGTGTCGCCCTGACCCGATATGCCGCCGATCGAAAGGGAAACCGCCCGAGCGTCCTCATCCTCCACGGCACCAACGGCTTCGAACTCAAGCCCAGCGCCTATGAGCGCTATGCCCATGCTGTCTCGGCCAAGGGCATCGATGCGTATTGGCTCCGCTACCTCACCGAGGCCGATGTTACGGGCTTCAAGACCACGCGGGAGCGCCGCGAGGCCTATGAGACCAGGCGATTCGATAGTTGGGCCAAGAAGGTGTCGAGCGTGGTCTCCACGATTCTGGCGCGTCCCGACAGCTCTAGCCGCATCGGCCTGCTCGGCTTCTCGTTGGGCGGCTACGTCGCCGCCGCTACCGCAGCCCGCGATGAGCGGATCACCGCGCTGGCCGTGATGTATGGCGGCATGCCGGATGCGATGGTGTCGGAGGTCAAGCATCTGCCGCCCCTGATCGAGCTGCATGGCGAGGCGGATCGTAACGTTCCGCCCGCCAAGGGCGAAGAATTGGTAAAGCTCGCCAAAGCGATCGGGGTGGAGGCCGAATTCGTCGGCTATCCCGGCAAGCCGCACGGTTTTGATTTTTCGGACGGTGATCCGATGACGGCCGACGCCCTCACCCGCGTTGTCGCCTTCTTTGAAGCCCACCTGATCACAGCCAGCCCCACACCAGCATCAGGTTCGCCGCGCACGCCACCAACAGCGCAACCGTGAGGGCGACATGCACTTTTTCGCCAGAGGTTTTGAAGGTCGTTCCCATGCCGGCGGAAACATCCGGCGATTCTACCCAAGGAGTCTCGCACGATATTTTTTGCGGGATTCAGGACTCGTTTACGACTCAGGGACTCTGCCCGAAATGGCCCCAATTCCCGTTTAGGCAGGTTCTCACCTGCGCGTGAAGACCCGGCGGCCCTGCCCGATCGAAACCCATTCCCCCTCCACGCGTTAGGCCCGGTTTGCGGAGCTATTTATGCCCTACGCGCTATTCAGTAATGACGCCAAGTTGAGCAAGGCCTATCCGACCGAGGCCGACGTCTGGAAACATGCCCGCAAAAGCGGGCTCGTGGTCGACGCCGCCACGGAAGAGAACAAAGCGGCCCCGCGGCCGGTGCTGGACAACGACTATGAAATCAAATCCTGCCCGGCCGACCCACAGGAAGATCCCGACAAGAACCAGGCCGATGCCGAGCGCGAAGACGAGCTTGATTTTGAGCAGAATCAGTAAGGATTTCGCCGGGACGACATCAAATTACGGCGGCATCGAACTACGGCGTCGCTACCGCCCGCGATGCCTGCGCGCCGGCAAGCGCCACACAGACTTTGCGCCGGTGCAGACCCCTGATCGCGCCGGTCACCTTGAGTACCCTTCCAGCGGGGCAAGAGGCGTCCTGAACGAAGGCGACCTCATAGGGTGCAAGCACCAGGGGTTCAGATTTGAGGACAGTCTGGGCTAGGCACGGCAGCCCAACCGCGCACAGAATCGAACCTAATAACAAGGCACGCATGTTTTTTGTCCACCACCGGTGAAACCATAATAGCCGATCGCGCGCAGAAGTTTCGTGAACGGAAAAAATTATTTTTTGCGCCGCATCGAAGTCGACGGCCAGTCCCGCGTCGCCCGTGTCTTCAAAGCATAAGGCCGGTCTTTAAAGCAAAAGGCCGGCGCGAAGCCGGCCTTTTCGTGTCGATCCCAAAACCGATGTCAGTACTTCGCAGCAACCGGGGCGCCACCCCAGCCGAAGCGGTAATTGACGCCGACCTTGACGGTGTGTTCGTCGTCCCGGAAGCGGGAGCCGACGATCGGCGCGGGGCCGCCGGTGAAGGTGGTGCTGCCGAAATTGTAATATTGGTACTCGGCCTTGGCCGACCAGTTCGGCGCGAACATGTATTCCAAACCGGCGCCGACGGTATAGCCGTCCTTGTGGGTGCCATCGGTGGTAAAGGCCGCCGGTGTGCCGGCGACCGCCACCCCGATATTGGGGTTGTCGCGCCAGGCGTAACCGCCCTTGGCGTACACGAGCGCCGGGCCCCAAGTGTAGCCGAGCCGGCCGGTCGCCGAGCCGATCTGGTTGTTCTTCGAGGTCACGACCGTGCCACCCGGGAAAACCAGGTTACTGTTGTTGTTGGAAAGCCAGCTGTACTGAGCCTCAGCACCGACCACCCAGTTGGTCGCGAATTGATAATCGAAACCGCCCTGCACGCCCCCCATGAACCGGCCGCCGCTGCCCTCCAGGCTGTTGCTGCCCCCGAACGCGCCGCCGACATGGCCACCGATATAAAATCCGGTCCAATTGTAGATCGCTTCCGGTGGCGTATAGATCGGCGCCTTGGTGTATGTACGGGCCGGCATGTCAGCCGCGAACGCGGGCGCCGCGAACGCAAAAATGGCGACTGCGCCAAGCAAAACTCTCTTCATCACTACTTCCCCGTTACCGCCGCTTTCGACATCAATCAAACAACGTGGCCTCAATTTGGTTGCTTCGGGGCAATGCCGGAGCCGTGATCGTTCGCACCTGTGACGATGCGGCAACAGCGCCGATTTGTTCCAAAAAGCGCCGGTCTTTGCCGGGAAAACCGACGGTTTTCCGCTATCCATTTGTCGGCGGTTGCAGCGGCCCGGTTCAAGGCTCGCCGAAAAGTGATGGGAGACAAAAGATGCCCGCGGACGAACTGATGGGCGACTTTCCGCCCTCCCCGGACCAATTGGTGACGCTGTCGAACTGGCGCAAGGCGCCTTTCAGCGCCTGGGCCTTTCGCAACGTGCGTAGGCTGATCCCGACCGCCGACATCGCTGCCTCAAAGCAGGCGACAGCCCTCGAATTGTCGCTGGAAGAAATCGGGCATATCGGCTTCACCGGCCATGATGGCCGCCCGACCACGCTGAACCAGGCGCTGCGCGCGACCGATACCGACGCCTTCGTCGTGCTCCGGCGCGGGCGGATCGCGATGGAGTGGTACGGGCGTGGCATGAGCGCCACCACCCCGCACATCGTCTTCTCGGTCAGCAAGTCGATTTGCGGCACGCTCGGCGGCATTTTGGCCGACCGCGGGCTGCTCGATCCGGATGACCGCGTCATTGATTACATTCCCGAGTTGACATCGTCGGTCTATGCCGGCTGCACTATCCGGCACCTCCTGGACATGGCGGTCGGCATCGCCTTCAACGAAGATTATGAGAATCCGAGCGGCGACGTGGCGCGCTACCGGCATGCCATGGGCTGGGACCCGCTACCCCCTGGCGAAGCCTCGATCGACTTGCGCGGTTTTCTGGCGCAGCAAAGGCCCGACGGACAAAGGCACGGCGACGTGTTTCACTACGTCTCTACCAATACCGACGTGCTGGGCTGGGTCTATGAGCGCGCCTGCGATCAGCCTTACTCCGACATTCTGAGCGAATATTTATGGACGCCGCTCGGTGCCGAGCACAACGCCTACATCGCCGTCGACGCCCACAATGCGATGCGCGCCGCTGGCGGCGTCTGCGTCGCGCCGCACGACCTTGCCCGCTTCGGCGAGATGATCCGCCGCCGCGGCATCGCGGGCGGGCACCAGGTGGTGCCGGGAGAATGGATCGACGATATCAACGCGCGCGGCGATGCCGAATCCTGGGCGCGTTCCGAGTTCGCCGACCTATTTCCGCAAGCCAGCTACCGCAGCAAATGGTACCGGATCGACAGGCCCAAGGCCGTGCTCTGCGCGCTTGGTATTCATGGCCAGTGGATTTACATCCACCCGCAGGCCGAACTGGTGATGATCCGGATGGCGTCGGAAGCGCCGGCGCTCGACCACGACCGCGTGCGCGGCTGGCGCCGCGGGTTTGACGCGATTGCTGAGTCTTTTTTGTAAGAGCTTCAGGCGTTGGAGCTGACGGCGCCGCGCGCATGTTCCCGGTTGAAGCGCGCGTGACGCAAACGAGGGGTTTGCCCCTCCAGCCACGCTTCGGTTTTTGCCAAATCTTTCAACGCCCGCGCGAGCTGGCGTGCGGCGCGTCGTTCCGGCCCGAGCGGCATGGCGCGCGCTTTGCGCATCATCTCGGCCGCTGCGTTGCGGTAGGCATAAGAACGACGGAAGAATAGCAGATTGCTCACGGCTCACTCCTATCGAGATATGCCCCAGCATCGCTCGATGTTCCTGAATGCCGGATGAAAGCGTTTTGTCACCGACGTAAGGAACCATCCGCCCTTTCAAGGCATTAGTGTGGTTGAGCGGGGGAGTAGCTCGTGGCAACGAAAAAACCATCAGGATTGGTCACCCGGACGGGGCTGCTGAAACTGGTCGGTCACGCAGCCATGGGCGTCGCGCTGGGGCTTGGGTTCGCGCTGATCTTGATCCTGATGGAGCGGTTGGGTGTCGCCGTCACCGCCGATCGCGGGGGAAGCCAGGGATCTCTGGAGTTTGTGGGAACGCTTGTGCTGAGCTTCGGGATCGGCGCGACCTTGACCGGCGCAGTCTTCATGTTGACGGAAGACAACTGATATCGGCAGGGGGCAGAATCGAACGGCCAGCAAAACGCGCCGCGTCACGCGAGCAGAAAAAACGCTCAAGCTAAGGTAAGGTCGCAAACAACATTTCGGCGATCCCGCTGGATAGAGCTTCTGCAGGCACGCCGGCGATCCGCCCCTTCGGGCAGATCGAACTTGGCGACGGATGCCTACAATTCCAGGCCGATTTCTAAGTCATACTGCTACTAAGTCATGCTGCCCGGCATAAAGCACCGGATCGAGATCTGATCGTCAAACCGCATCGGCCAAACCATCGTGCGCCCCGCCCGATTTGGTTCGGTGACCACGGCGTCGTCAGGAACGTCGATCCAGTTGTTCTCCAGGCGAACCCGGTAGTGGCCGTCTTTGGATTCCCAATCCGGGTCCGCGACACTTTCACCATCCGCGATCGAGCAGCAAAGTCCCTTGCCGCTCGCGAGATGATCGAACCACGGCTTGAGCGGCGAATTACTGTAGCGACCGTCGAGGTCACGCGCTGTCACATTACCAACAAGGCAAGCAAGTAGTGTACTCAAGGTCAGACCAAACACGATGCGTTTCATTTGCCACGCTCCTGAATGTCAAAACCAGCCCCTTTGTCGTAAGCACCCCTTTGTCTTAGTTCTTCATCTCAAGCAATGTTCGTGCCGCGCTGGGCGAATCGCTGCGTTATGATAACCTGCGATCGGAAGATAGCGAGGTAATCGCGGCGATTGCCTAGCTGCACGTTTTGCCCGCAGCTTCAATTGCTACAGGGCGTCGCCGGTTCCAGCCAATCATATTTGCTGGAACGGATGACATGCGCCGCGATCACATTCCTTCACTCGTGGGTGAATAGCTCTTGTCAGGCGCAAGCGCTTAACCCGTTGCCAGGCGTCTGGGGTCGACACGACCTGCAATCCGGCCGCCTATCGCCGCAAAATTTTCTGCGCGATGAGACGGTCTCGGCGGGTCAAGCTCGTCTGATTGTGAGACGAGGCAACGAGCGATCGTTGTGTACGGCGTTGCTGCAAGACGCCTAGGGCTTCAGGCTTTCGGCGGCTTGCCACGCTTGGCAGAAATCTCTCCCTGCGAGTCGGCGGCATTTCGCAGAATGCCCGCCTTCTTCATGGCCTCGGTTCGCTCGGGACCTGCCGGCATGCGGCGCGCCTGTTCGAGAGCCACCAACGCTTCGGCTTCCAAATCGAACTTGGACCGCGGGTTCTTCCTATCCTGGGACATCGAAATTCTGCGACATGTGGTGGCCATAGTTACGTCGCTGGTTCCGCAATGTCGGTTCGGTGCACGACACAGGAACCGTCGACAACCGCCGGGGCACTATTCTACCGGTGGTTGAGTTTGAGGCCAGCCATATCTTCTTATTGGTGCATTATGTCAGAGCAAACGCTTCGCGTTGTCCCCAGGAAAAAAGCAGTTTCCACCCAAGGGGTCGTTACCCGGAAATGCTTTTCCCGGAGGATTCCCTAACGCGTCAGCTTTTCCAGCTCCGGGAACGGAGCGTAGGTCGCGCCGGCGCAGAGATCGCTGGCATTCTCGACCATGCGGTCGAGCCGGCCGTTGACATAGAGAATGGCGCGCTCGCGCAACTCGCGATAAGTGCCGTCGGACTCGCGCGGGGTAAAATGCAGGCAACTGACGTAGCGCACCCGCCCCCCGACGGTGCGCTGCACCGGTTCGGCCATCGCAGCATTATGGATGCCAACGGGATTGTTGAGATAGGTTCTCATGAACGCCAGCAACTCGGGACGATAGTTGTCTGGAAAAGGCTGGACGGCGGTCCCGCCATCGTTGCTGAAGGCCGTGCCTGGGCCGTCATCGCCGCTCGCACAGGCAGCGAGCGCAATCGGCAGCAGCAAGATCGCCGCGCGCTTTATTGATATCCCCAAGTGCAACTCGCTTTTTCCCCGGCCCTGCGCGAATCCTAGACCCTACGCCACCGAAATGGAATTCGCATCTCGGCTATCGCCGCAACGGCAAAACAGCGCCCGACCCGCGAACCATTGGGGAAGCAATGGCGTACGGGCCGGGCCTGATATCCGCAGGCAGCAGCGGGGGGCAATATGGATGAAGGCCACGCCCGCGGATGGGGTGTTAGCTGCGCTTGGTCATCGCTGCAACGGGCTTGCTCGAGATCTTCGAGACCTTCGAGGACTTGTGCGTCTTGAGCGCGCCCATGTGCTTGTGCGAGCGAAGATGCTTGCCATGATGGCTCATCTTGGCATTGGCGTTCAGAGCGCTCGGCTTCACCTGCTTGGTTTTCGCAGCCGGCGTCTGAGCGGTTTTTGCAGCCGGGGCTTGATCGGTTTTGCCAACCGGGGCCTGATCGGTCTTGCTGGCCGGCGCCTGAGTGGTTTTGCCAGCCGGCGCTTGGTCGGTGGAGCTGGCGGCAAGCGCGGGCGCGGCAAGCATGGAAGCAGCAAGCAAAGCTGCGGAAATTGTCTTGAACATGGTCATCTCCTTTTCAAGGGGGACCGCGAGGGTGCCGGTCGCGTGGCCGG
This sequence comes from Bradyrhizobium sp., assembly GCA_036513695.1. Taxonomy (GTDB): domain Bacteria; phylum Pseudomonadota; class Alphaproteobacteria; order Rhizobiales; family Xanthobacteraceae; genus Bradyrhizobium. Next base: position 7,463 of record DATBYN010000227.1, read on the forward strand.
GCTCGTCGATCATGCGGGCGACCGTAACGTCTCGGCGCTGAACCCACCCTGAAGCGCGATGATAGACTTCGTTCATCTGGATGACATGTTCGTCATGTTCCCGCCCGCATGACGCGCAAATGCGTGCCAAAATCCCTGTTCAAATATCAAATAAAGGTCACTACCCGGGAATGTTCCGACGGGGCGGGTGTTCAAGTCGTTGGGCTTCGGTGTAGGATCGACCCATCGCAATTCAGGAGAGGCGGATGAAGAAATTTGCAATCAGGCTTTTGGCGCTGACAACGTATGTGATGGCGCTGATCGCAGTACCCCTGCTCACAACCGCCTACGCCTCGGGCGACGAAAAGCCCACGCCGCCGGCGTCGGACACCAAGAAGGAAAAGAAGAAAGACAAGAGCTCCAGCATCGACGATCCCAAATTCGTCGAAGGTTATCGCGCGGCCTACGCCACGGTTTACGACCGCAACGATTACACCGCAGCCATCGGCCAGCTGAAAGCCCTTGGTCACGACGACAACGCCGCAGTGGCAAATCTGATTGGCTACTCCTATCGCAAGCTCGGCGACTACAAGGTTTCGCAAATCTGGTATGAGCGCGCGCTGAAAGCCGACCCGAACCACGTCAAGACCTGGCAGTATTACGGGCTGTGGCAGGTCGAACAGGGCAACCGCGACCAGGCGCAATATCATTTGAGCCGGATCGCCGCTTTGGCCGGCACCAATAGCGAGGAATATCGTTCGCTCGCCGCCGCGCTGGAACAGCCACCCGGCACTGGTCTCGTCTACTGATCCCTCGGAACTTCAACAGGAGAGATGCATGAGGAAATTTGCGAGGATTTTGACGCTGGCAATGTTCTCGACGGCGCTGGTCGTGGCACCACTGGCCACCAAAGCGTACGCCAATCCCGACAACGATGCGCCTCCGCCCTCCTCAACCAAGTCCAAGGGAAAGAAGAAATCCAGCCAATTAAACCCCAGCATCGAGGACGCAGCTTTCGCGAAGGGTTATCGCACGGCCTACGCCACGATCTATGACCGCAACGACTATGCCTCGGCCATCGAGCAATTGAAGACGCTCGGCCACGACGACATCGCCGCGGTCGCCAATCTGATCGGCTACTCCTATCGCAAGCTCGGCGACTACAAGCTCTCGCAAGTGTGGTACGAGCGCGCGCTCAAAGCCGATCCCAACCACGTCAAGACCTGGCAGTATTACGGACTATGGCAGGTCGAACAGGGTAACCGCGATCAGGCCCAGTATCATTTGAGCCGGATCGCGGCTTTGGCCGGCACCAACAGCGAGGAATACCGCTCGCTCGCCGCAGCACTTGAAAAGCCGCCCGGCACCGGCCTCGTTTACTGAGTTCGGCGAAGCTCGCTCAACCGGCGCAGCCTTGAGAGGTTGCGCCGGTTTTGTTTTGTCCGCTAACATCCAACAATATTCCCGTCGAATAGTCGAAACATCCCGACATTGCTGGAGATCGCGCACGTGGAACCATGGTTGCAACCTGCGATCGGCTACATTCATGACTGGATCGAATTTCAGGTACGGGCGTCGCAACAACCCGGCTGCATCGTCGCCATCGCGCATCGCGGCAAGGTCGTCGCCGAATACGCGTTCGGGCACGCCAATCTCGCTACCGGCGAAAAGCTGACCCCGCGCCACCGGTTTCGGATCGCTTCGCACTCAAAGGGCTTCACCGCAGCTGGAATTATGAGACTTCGCGAACGGCGTAAGTTGCGACTGGACGATCCCGTCGGCCAATATGTGAAGGGCCTGCATCCGCAAGTCGCGGAGACGACCATCGCGCAGATTCTCTCCCACAGTGCCGGCCTTGTTCGCGATGGCGTCGATTCCGGACAATTCATCGATAGCCGGCCTTACCTCACCGAGAAGGAGCTCCTCGCAGAACTAAAGCTGCCGACCGCCATCGAGCCCAACACGCGCTTCAAATACTCCAATCACGGATACGGATTGCTCGGGTTTCTGATCGAAGCAATCACCGGGGAGCCATACTGTGTCTGGATCGAGCGCGAAATCGTCGGTGCCGTCGGGCTGCGCGAGACCGTGCCGAACATGCCGATCGCCAAAGGTGTTCGGTTCGCGCGCGGTCACTCGCGTCGGCTTCCCGCGGACCGACGCCTTGTCATTCCCGGCGATAACCCGACCAATGCGATCACGCCGGCCGCTGGCTTCGTCAGTACGGCGGCCGACACTGCCAGTTTCTTCGCGCAACTGGCGTCCAATGCGAAACGGAGCGTGCTCTCAGCCGCCAGCCGCAGGGAAATGACGCGAAAACAATGGCGCATTCCACATTCAAGTCTGGAGGCATATTACGGCCTCGGGATCATGAGCGGTACCACAGCCGGCTGGGACTGGTTCGGCCACGGCGGAGGCTTCCAGGGCTATATCTCCCGGACCTGCGTTATACCCGCCTGCGATGTCACCATTACCATCCTGACTAACAGCATCGACGGCTGGGCCCCATTCTGGATTGATGGAGCAATGCATATCTTGCGGGCCTTCAGGACGCGAGGCGCGCCCAAGCGGCGCATTCGCGACTGGATCGGACGTTGGTGGACAGTGTGGGGCGCGATCGATCTTGTTCCCATGGGAAATGTGGTTGTCGTCGCCAATCCGCACCTCGCCAACCCGTTCATGGACGCGACGGAAATCGAGGTCACAGGCCGCGATAGCGGTCGCATCGCATTGGCAGGCGGATACGCAAGCCATGGCGAGCTCGTGCGCCGCACGCGCGGTAAGGCCAGCGGCATCACTGATATCTGGCTCGCGGGCGTCAACGCAAAGCACGAAAAAGCCGTGGCCACGGAGATCGAGCGTAGGTACGCACCACGCAAGCGCCCTGCCTGCTGACATTTTCGCGAGTTCGCGCGCTACTTCATCAACGCCTGCGCCTCGCTTCGAAAAGCCTGGCGTGAGGCGTCGCGCGAATAGAACATGTGCCCGCCGGGATACACCACGAGCTTGACGCGCTCGGGCGACGCAAAGGCCGGCAGCTGGTCGAGCAAAGTTTGCGAGCCGAAATATGGGGTGGCGAGATCAAACAGACCGTGCCCCACCAAGACCTTCAGCTTTGGATCGAGCGCGAGAATCTCCCGCAATTGGGAGAGCGACTGAGCGGGATTCACGCCGCCACCGAAATTCCAGCCCTTCTCCACCTCCCCGTTGAGCAGGTGGTAGGAGCCGTCCGGCCGCCAATTTAACGTACGCGTGGTGAGGTCGACGGCGGCGCTGGTCAGCGGCGCCGCCAAAGCTTCGCCGGACGGATCGAGGAAACGAAAGAAGCTCGAATCCGGATAGGGATCGAAGCCTTTCACCGACGCGTCATAGCGTCCCGTCACCCTGCCGTTCTTGCGGTCGAACTCGCGGCGAAACTCGGCGACATCGAACCGCCCGGCAAGCCTCCGGCTCACCGCCTGATCGATCCCCGTCAAGGAAGCCACCTTGTCGGCAAGGCGCATTGTCGCCTCGGTGTTGGCCGCGCCTTTGATGAGGTCGGCCAAAAACTCACCGCGCGCATAGCGCTCGACGTCAATCATGTCGGCGCGGGTAACGGGACCCTTGGTCTCGCGCGCCACCGCTGCCATGCTGGGAAGGCTCCAGACATACTGCAGGAGGCTGGAGCCGGAAAATTCGCGGAAATCCAGCAGCGGCGAGACCAGGATGAGCCCCCTCACCCCGACGCCCTGCTCGACCTGGAGATTGCGAACCACCTTGGGCCCGCGGATGCCGCCATAACTTTCGCCGGCAACGTATTTGGGGGACATTAGCCGACTGGATTTTTCCAGCCAGCGGCGGATCGTCAGCGCAATCGCCTCGACGTCGCCGTTGACCGAGAAAAACTTCTTGCGCACGTCATCGCCGGTCGCAACGAAGCGGCTATAGCCGGTGCCGACTGGATCGATGAAGACGAGGTCGGTGAAGTCGAGCCAGGTTTCGGCATTGGGCACAAGATCGGGCGACGCGGAGGGCATCGCCGCGTCGGCGTCGATGGCGAGCCGCCAAGGTCCGGCATTGCCGAGTTGCAAATAGGCCGACGCCGCGCCCGGCCCGCCATTGAACAGGAAGGTCACGGGCCGGCTGCGGGCGTCAGCGCCATCGAGCTGATAGGAAGTGTAGGCGATATCGGCCTGCGGTTCGCCCTTATCGTCGAACAGACGGATCGAACCGGCGGTGGCCGCGAAATCGAGGGTGCGCCCGGGCAGCGCCAGCGTCTGCCTGGTCGTGGAATCCGGCGGCAGGCGATGTGGCTCGGCGGCAGCAGGCGGATTCGGGGTGCTGACGCGGCCGCCCGATGCGCCGGATTTCTGCCCCGAGGGCACTGCTGCAGGTTGCTGCTGGGGCGGTTGCGGGGAATCCTCGGCGCGCGCCCCGACTGCCAGCAAGAGCACGATCATCGCAAGCATCAAGCGCGCATGGCGCGGCGGTGGGAAACGGATGGCCATGTCGCTGTCTACTCCCTGCTTCCCGCGATCAATCCGGCGCGGTCTCATTCAAGAGGCCGGTATTCCCGGTGAGAAGCGGGTTCTAGCTTGAAATTGCGACAGGTCAGCACGCTCCGCAACAGCAACAGATGGAGCGGCGATCACAATGCCGCTGGCGCGGTAAACTACCGCTTCGTGCCGGGATGGTGGTCGCCAAATATTGATCCTGATCCCGAGGGCGGACTACAAAAGCCCCGGTAATCCCGGGGCTTTTTCTTTACCCCAACGTCATTCGCCTTTTCACCGATCTCGACAAGGATAGCCAACGTCGTATAGACGACCCCGGGCGCACCCGATCCTCGCGCGCGCCGATGTGAGCCCTGAAGATCCCATGACCAGCTCCAAGCGATATGACCGGATCGCCTTCGTCGCCAGCGCCGGCGCCGAGGCGCAGGCAGCGCTGGCGCAGCTGGTCGCGCTCTACGGCAATCACGATCCCAAAGACGCCGATGTTGTGGTGGCGCTTGGCGGTGACGGATTGATGCTGCAGACGCTGCACCAGCACATGCGTACGGGCAAACCGATCTACGGCATGCATCGCGGCACCGTCGGCTTTTTGATGAACGAGTTCAGCGCGCACGATCTGCACGCCCGGCTCGCGGCGGCGCGGGAATCCGTGATCCACCCGCTTTTGATGCGGGCCACCGACGTGCATGGCGCGGTGCATCTGCATCATGCGATCAACGAAGTCTACCTGTTTCGCCAGACCCATCAGACGGCACGCCTGCGCATCCTGATCGACGAACGCGAGCGCATGGCCGAATTGATCGCCGACGGCATCCTGGTGGCAACGCCTGCCGGATCGACCGCCTACAATCTCTCGGCGCAAGGTCCGATCCTCCCCATCAATGCCGCGCTGCTGGCGCTGACCCCGATCAGCCCGTTCCGCCCGCGCCGCTGGCGCGGGGCGCTACTCCCCAACACCGCCTATGTGGTTATCGAAGTGCTCGAGAGCGAAAAACGGCCGGTCGCGGCGGTCGCCGACCACGACGAGGCACGCGATATCTGCCGGGTCGAGGTGCTGTCCGACAAGACCATCTCGATGCGGATGCTGTTCGACCCCGGCCACAGCCTGGAAGAGCGGATTCTGAGCGAGCAGTTCGGGCACTGAGCCCCCTGCCGCCGCCCCTTCGCAACCATTCATTAACCGGCGCCGCATATGGTTAACGCTGGGTAATACCGCTTTCTCCGGGATTGCCCTTTAGGGCCCGGCCATGTTTCGCATCGATTTCAACAAGCTGCGGTTTCTTGTCTGCGACGATAATCCGCATATGCGGCGCATTTTGCGGACGCTGCTGCATTCGTTCGGCGCGCGCGAGGTCTATGAATCCGAGGACGGCGCGACCGCGCTCGAAATGTACAGCCACTACGTTCCCGACATCGTCATCACCGACTGGTCGATGCCGAT
>DATBYN010000228.1:0-3431 GCA_036513695.1 Bradyrhizobium sp.
GTAAAGCTCCCGTTTCGAGACCCGCGCGCGGGTCGCGATCTCGAGCGTTGAGGTTTCGGCGTATCCGCTCTCCATGAATGCGGAAAACGCCGCATCGAGGATGCGGGTGCGCGCCGGGGTTTCGTCGGCATTCTCCGCGCGCGGTTTTGTGATCGATCGCGTCGCCATCTTTCCCTTGATTTTGGTACCCATTGGTACCATACATTCAAAGCCGTTGGTACCGCATGGTACCCGGACGACGCAAAATGTAAAGGGAGCACCAAATGGCAAACCCAGTTCTGGTTACGTCCGCGGCCGGCGGCAGGCAAGGCAAGACCGGGCGGCACATATCCGAAATGCTGCTCGCGCGCGGAATTCCGGTGCGCGCTTTCGTCCACAAGATCGACGAACGCTCGGAGCATCTTCGCGCGCTCGGCGCCGAAATTTTTGAGGGCGATTTTCTCGACGTTCGTTCGGTCCAGCGCGCGGTGCAGGGAACCTCGTCGATCTATTTTGCCTATCCGGTGCAGGACGGTTTGCTTGACGCCACCGCGGCGATGGCCGTTGCCGCGCGCGAGGCCGGGATCTCGCGCCTCGTCGATCTGGTGATGCTGCAATCCTCGGTCGACGCTCCCACGCCACGGATGCGCCAAAACTATCTATCCGAACAGGTTTTTGAATGGGCTGGCATCGGCGCCGTGCATATCCGCGCCACGGTGTTTTATGAAAATCTCGGCGCGCTAGTGCGCCAGAGCCTGCCGGCGCAAGGCGCGGTGCGGCTACCCTGGGGCAATGAGCAGACCATACTGCCGCTAGTCGCGGCCGAGGATGTCGCGCGCGTAGCCGTCGGGCTGTTGACCAGCCCCGCATTGACGGCAGGCACCGCGTATCCGCTAGTCGGCACGGTGATTTCGCTGAAGGAGATCATCGCGACCTTCGGACGTGTGCTGGCCAAGAACGTGCGCTACGAGGAGATCACGGACGAGGAATGGCGCCGCGACGCGCTGGCGCGCGGCTACAATGAGCACGCGCTCGAGCATCTGTCCGCGCTCTGGAAGGCGCTCCGCGGCGCCGGCCTCGATCCGGAACGGGCTCGCTTTGCGGTGACCGACACGATCGAAAAGCTCGGCGGCGCCAAGCCGAAGACGTTCGAGGAATTCGTCCGCGAAGGACAGAGCGGATTGTTGGCGAAGACGGGTTGAGGGGGTCTCTCGCGATCAGTCGACCTCGAACCTTCCGCGCCAGCCGTAACACCGGCGCGGAGGTTCAATCGATCCAGTTGTTCACTCTCGCGGCGATGTCTGGCGGCAATGACAGGCCGAGCATTCGCAGCGCCGAGCGGTTGACGCTGAATGTCAGTTGGGTCGGGCCTACCACCGCAAGCTCGGCCGGACGCGCGCCGTGCAAAATCTTGTCTACGTATTTGGCGGCGTCGTGGTAGCCCTCGTAGTGACCTGGCCCCAGCGCCATCAGGCCGCCGGCCGCGACATATTCGACGTCGCTATAGAGCGCGGGCAGCATGCGCTTGGCGGCCGCGGCGGCAAGCGCCGCGCGTTGCGAATTGACAAAACTATCCACCGCATTGACGACGGCTCCGGCGCCGAACGCCACGGCCCTGTCGAATGCCGCGTCAACGTCTTCGGGTTTGCGAATGTCGAGGGCGTGAACCTCGATGCCAAATTTTCCGGACTCAGTACGGACCACTTCGAGCTGAGCCGCGTTGTTGGGATTGTTGCCGTTGAGGAGCATCGCGATCTTGTCGAGTTTCGGTAGCAAACGCTTCAGGATCCGCAACCGTTCGCCGATCAGCTGCGGCGCATACATCGTGGTGCCCGTCACATTGGTGCCGGGATGCTCCAAGCTCTTCACCAGACCGGCGCCGACGGGGTCGTTGACTGCAAGCATAACGATTGGAACGGTGCTCGTTGTCCTGGCGGCCGCGATGGCGGCAGCGATATTCGCAGCCAGAATGATATCGACTTTCTTGGCGACGAGCTCGCCAATGACGCCGTAATACTCGGCATCGAGCACGGCCTCGCGAAAATCGATGCTGATGTTGTTGCCTTCGGCGTAGCCCAGCTCGGTCATTCCCCGCCGAAAGCTTTCAAGCCGTTTGGGGTCGGCATTTCTTGCAGCCACGTAGCCCAGGACCGGCACGGACTGGGCGAAGCTCGGTGAACCGGGCAGCAGCAGAAAAACTCCAAGCCCAAGCAGGCGTGCACGCTTTCCCAACCGGCACCAGGCCATGACGGACATGCAATTGCTCCCCGCCGGAAGGTCCCGACCTGGTAGGATGGGTAGAGCCAACGGGTCGCGCGAATGCGCGCCCGATGATGAACTCCGCGAAACCCATCAGCGATCTCAAGGAGACAAAGCTGATGGGTTTCTCAAGAGCTCTACCCATCCTACTCCTTTTCCTTCGACAAGCCGCGCAGCACCCATTGAATGACCCTGTTGGCAAATGCCGCCGGGTCTTCCGGCAACTCGCCGTCGAGAATTTGCGCCTGCTCCAATAGCAGCAGCGACAGATCACGTGCCTCGTCCCTTTCGCCGCTAATGGCGGCGACAAGGGGATGGCGCATGTTGATCTCGAGGATCGGTTTTGTCACTGCGCCCCGGTTTTGCTGCGCCAGCATCCGCTCCAGCGCGCGATCCCGCCCCGCGCCACCCGCCACCAGGCATGAGGCGCTGGTGGTGAGCCGCTGCGAGGCCCGCACGTCGGACACACGATCGCCCAATGCATCCTTGATCATTGCGATGGTCATGGCCTCGTCGCCGCCGGGCTTGGCGTCGTCCGCTTTGTCGTCGATCAGCGGGATCAGCCCAAAATCGACGTCGCCCTGACTGAGCGATTTGAGCGGCTTGCCGCCGAAATCGAGCGGCGCCGAAGTCCAGAACGCGTCGACCGGATCGGTCAGCAGCAACACCTCGATGCCGCGCGCATTGGCCGATTCCAGTTTTGGGTTGGACTTCAATCGCTCGATGCTGTCGCCGACCAGATAATAGATCTCGGTCTGGTTGGGTTTAAGGTTCTCGACATATTGCTTCAGCGAACGCTTGTCGCCCGCGGTGGTGTTGAAGCGCGACAGCGCCAGCAACTTTTCGCGCCGTTCGAAATCTTCCCAGATGCCTTCCTTGATGACTGGACCGAACGCGTCCCAGATCTTCGCAAAGGCCTCCGGCTCCTTCTCGCCGAGCGTTTCGAGTTCACCAACGACGCGGCTGGTGACGGCTTTGCGGATTTGCGCGAGCTGCGGATTGTTCTGCAGCATCTCTCGCGAGATGTTGAGCGGCAGATCCTCGCTGTCGATCACGCCGCGGATGAAACGCAGATAGGCGGGCAGCAGCTCGGCGTCGTCGGCGATGAAGACGCGGCGGACATAGAGCTTGACGTGGCCCTTGCGGGTCGGCTCGAACAGGTCGAACGGCTTTGTCGACGGCGCAAACAGCAG
>DATBYN010000229.1:0-2806 GCA_036513695.1 Bradyrhizobium sp.
AAGCCTTCCACTATCCATTTCCAGGCCTCGCTCATCTCGAAAAGGATGGCAGCGGCTACCGAGTGATCCCGACGCCGTGGAATCCGACGATCTGACAGTCGCGCACCTTGACGAAAACCGGGCGCGGCCTTATAGCCGCGCCCATGATCAACGCCGCGACCATCAGTATCGCCCGCCGCCGCCGCACCTTCGCGGTATGGGCGGACGCTCGCGCTTAAGATCGTCGCCTCTGCCGCCGGATCCACTCCGCGGCTTCTTCCATAAAAAACGCGGTGTGATCTGGCGGCTCCTACGTCAAGCAGGAGTTTGAAATGTATACGCCTCCCATGTTCAAGCCCGATCGCGCCGCAAGCCTTGCGTTTGCGGAAGCACGCGGATTCGGCAGTGTCTGCGCGTGGGACGGCGCCAAGCCGATCGCATCGTCGCTGCCGTTTTATCTCAGCTTTGCCGACGACGGCACGCCGCGTGCCGCGTTTCACGTCGCGCGGAACAATCCGCTGATAAAATGTGCCGACGGCAAAACATCGTGGCTGATGGCGGTGAACGGCGCGGATGCCTATGTCTCGCCCGACTGGTACATCTCGCCGGATCAGGTGCCGACCTGGCTCTATCAGGCGGTGCATCTCACCGGCACGGTGCGGGCCTTGTCCGATTCCGAACTTGGCCCGCATCTCGACGTGCTCAGCGCCAAGTTCGAAAGCCGGCTGGCGCCGAAGCCACCCTGGACGTCATCGAAGATGACGGCAGGACGTCTGGATGCGATGAAGAAAGCGATCGTGGGTCTGGTGATGTCGGTGGACGAGGTCGAAGGCAGTTTTAAGCTCAACCAACACAAATCCGACGCGGATTATATTGCGATTGCCGCGGCACTCACGCAGCGGCCAGACGACGCCACACAGACGATCGGGAACGAGATGGTCGCGCTGCGGCCGCACTTGGACTACAAATTATCCACGCCTGTCAGCTTATCAGCGGATTGAAGGAAAACGCCATGACCCTCTCCGACACCAAGCAGCCGAAAGGCCAGCCCCTGACTGCCAGCGCCTCCGCGCGGCCCACCGTATTCGTTGATGGTGCGGCTGGAACGACGGGCCTCGGCATTCGCGAGCGCCTTGGCCTGCAGAGCGACGTCGTGCTTGAGAGCATCGCCGAGGAAAAGCGCAAGGATGCGCAGGCAAAGCGGGCGCTGATGGAGGAAGTGGACCTTGTCATCCTTTGCTTGCCGGATGAAGCTGCGCGAGAGACCGTTGCGCTGATTGACAGCATGGGAGCTGCGGCACCCAAGGTGCTGGACGCATCGACGGCCTTTCGCGTCGCCAGCGGCTGGACCTACGGTTTTCCGGAACTCGCGCCGGATCAGGCCGACAAAATCCGGGCGGCGCGGAAAGTCTCAAACCCGGGCTGCTATCCGACCGGTGCGGTGGCGCTGCTGCGGCCGCTCGTGGATGCCGGGCTGGTGCCAGCGGACCACCCCATCACCATCAATGCGGTGAGTGGTTATTCGGGCGGCGGCAAGTCCATGATCGAGAGTTTCGAAGAAGGCACAGCGCCGGCCTTCGAACTCTATGGCCTCGGCTTCGAGCACAAGCATCTGCCCGAGACGCAGCTTTACTCGAATCTCACGCGCCGGCCGATCTTTGTTCCGTCGGTCGGCAACTTCCGGCAGGGCATGCTGGTGTCAGTGCCTTTGCATCTCGACACCCTTCCGGGCAAGCCTGATGGTGCCGACCTCTACGCCGTGTTGGCGAAGCGTTACGCCGGGAGCAGCTACGTCTCGGTCATGCCGCTCGACAATGCGGCTACGAAGATCGAACCAGAGGCGCTCAACGAGACCAACATGCTTGAGCTCTATGTATTCGCGAGCCACAAATACAATCAGGCGGTGCTTGTCGCGCGTCTGGACAATTTGGGTAAGGGCGCCTCTGGCGCTGCGGTACAGAACATGCGGCTGATGCTGGGCTTTGCCGATACATAAAGCGGCGGCCGGCGGCCAGCACTTTCGGCCCCATCGAAGTGGCCCATGAGCGCAAAACAAAACCCCGGCAAAACCGGGGTTTTTCAATCCTGCCTTGTGGAGTAGGCAAGTTCTCAAACCACCTTGAAGATCGCCAGCGCCAGCACGGCCTGCGCGAGGAAGCCGACGGTGAAGGCCACCGAGCGGAACACCGGCAGGCCCATCGTGTAGACGATCAGATGCGCGAGCCGGGCCCAGAAATACACCGCGCAGGCATAGACGGTCCATTTGGTGGAATAATCGATCTGGCTGAGGATCAGCACTAACGGGGCGAAGATGACGAGGTTCTCGACCGCGTTGTCGTGCGCGAACATCAGCCGGGTGGCCCATTCCGCGTGCGGCTTGTCGCTGCGTGCAGGGTTGGCCAGCACGCTGGAGAGGCCGCGAACCTGCCAACGATTGATCATGTAGGGGATCCACAACAGTCCCGTCAGAATGACCGTCAGTGTCAGCCAGAACAATTCACGCGTCATCGGTTTCCCCTCGATAAAAGTTTCGAATCTCGTCCCGGCGGGACCGCCTGTTATATTCAATCGCGCTAGCTTGCGCTACGCGCGGACCCGCACATAGCTGCCGGGCGCATCTTCGATCGGGGGCAGCGTGTCGGTGCCGACCGCGCGCGCCGGAACTTGCTCGGCGTCGAGCGTTTCGAGCCATTCGCGCCAGTGCGGCCACCACGAGCCCTTGTGCTCCTGCGCGCCCTTGAGCCAGTCGGCAAGCGTTGCGCCCCTGATATTCTCGTTGGTCCAGTACTGGTACTTGCCCGATGACGGCGGGTTGACGACGCCTGCG
>DATBYN010000230.1:0-5860 GCA_036513695.1 Bradyrhizobium sp.
GACGCCGCGCCATCGCCCGAACCGCCACGGCAGATACCAGCGCGCGCCCGGCGGACGGGTCAGGGGCACGTTGTCGATTCCGGATGTGCCGAAGGGCTGGCAGCGCAACAGCCGCGCCAATGTCATCCAGCCTCCGCCCCACAGCCCGAAGCGCTCGATCGCCTCGTCGCCATAGACCGAGCAGGTCGGCAAATGGCGGCAGTTGTAACCGACCAGCGGCGACAATGTATGCCGGTAGATCCAGATCATCGCGCGTCCGGCATTGCGCGGCAGCCGCATCACCGCGCCGGCGCAGTCGGAACAAAGGTGCGAAAATGAATACTTCATGGGCGGCATGCCAAAATCATATGCGTAGATTTGCGCGGTTCCTGAGCAAGGAACCGGCGGCTGCAGATATTTACGCCACAGTTTCACAAATATCAGATGGTTTGGGTGGCGGTGCAGCAAAGGTTCTATGGACGATAACCCTCGGCGCCGCTACCTTTGCACAACGCTTGCATGACAGAATCATGTGGCGTTGAAGTGGGGCCATTGCCACGGCTCGTTATGGGGCTTGCGGGGAAGGAACCGAATTGAGGTTTTTGAGGTCGCTTGATTTCCGCGGTTGGGCGCTGCTCGGTGCCACCGCCCTTTGCATCGCATTGCCCGGCGTGGTCGCTACCCTGGGCGGCTCTGCGCATGCCGGCGTCGCCCTTGAAGAACGCAAACTGCCGATGAAATTCAGCTGGGTGGCGTGCCAGCCGAGTTGCCGGGGCTGGGTCTCTGCAGTCGGCATCGTCACCGCCGACAGCCCCAGGGATTTCGATGAATTCGCGCGTGGACGCGAGCTCGGCGGCGCCACCATCGTGCTGGATTCCTCAGGCGGTTCGGTCAACGATTCGATCGCGCTCGGACGGCGCTGGCGCGGCCTCGGGGCGCTAACCACGGTCGGCGCCAGCGTTTCGACCCATACCGCGCAGGGCGACCGCACCAGCGTCGAGCCCGAAGCCTATTGCGAGTCGATGTGCGTGTTCCTGCTGTTGTCGGGCAAGACGCGCTATGTCCCGCAGGCCGCGCATGTCCGGGTGCATCAGATCTGGATGGGCGATCGCGCCGACGACGCCAGGGCCGCGAGCTATACCGCGCAGGACCTGATGATCGTGGAGCGCGACATCGGGCGCTTAGCCAAATACACCTTCGACATGGGCGGCGCGGGCGATCTGTTGGCGCTGTCGCTCAACGTGCCGCCTTGGGAAGATCTGCACGAATTGTCGCCTGCGGAGTTGCGGCTGACCAATCTCATCACGACCGATGCGGTGGCCGAGGTGCTGCCCGGCGGTCCGGTTGTGCCGGTAGCCGAATTGACGGTAAAGCCCGTTCAGGATCGTTTTGTCGGCGTTGCGGCGGAGCCCGAGACCACGCCCCAAGTCGTGAAATCGACCAAGACCGCCGAAGCGATGGTTCCGACCGGCGGCGTCGCCGCGGCAGCGCCGGCGCAGTAGCTCTTAGCCCTGGGCGGCGGCCGGCTGCTTCGTCTTGGCCTCGATCTGGCCGATGGCATCGACCACGGCGTCGAAGGTCAGCATGGTGGAAGCATGCCGCGCCTTGTAATTGCGCACCGGCTCGAGCAGCGCGATGTCGGCCCACTTGCCTTGTGGGGGGCTGCCGTTTTCCTTCAGCATCTTGCGGACGGTCTCGCGCAATTCGCGCAGCTCGCCCGCACTCGAGCCGACCACATGGCGCGCCATGATCGAGGACGAGGCCTGGCCGAGCGCGCAGGCCTTCACGTCATGGGCGAAGTCGGTGACCACAGGCCCGTCCATCTTGAGGTCGATCTTCACCGTCGACCCACACAGTTTCGAATGCGCCGTGGCGCTGGCGTCGGGTGCGGCCAGTCGTCCCAGCCGGGGGATGTTGCCGGCCAATTCGATGATCCGCTTGTTGTAAATGTCGTTCAGCATAAGATTGCGGCCTCGCGCTCGCCTGCTGCGATCACCCTTGGCGACCGCGCTCCAGGGTCCTATATATGGGCGGAAATGGCGGAAATACAGTCCGGCCGTTTTGCATGGGCGGCTTGAATTAGAAACCAATTCGGCGGCTTGGGTGTTAGGATTGTGGGACTCAGGCGTCCGGCGGCAAGGACCGCCCCGTCTGCCGGTGACACTCCGGTCCATTTGAGACCGGTCGAACGGAGTTGACATGGACGCATTGATCAAATCCCTCCGCCCAGGCAAGGACGGCAAGCCTTCTGACGTCAAGCCTTCCGACGTCAAGCCTTCGGACCAGAAGTTCCCCGAAACCCGTCCGGCCGAGCTGGACCCGTCCGAATTTCTGGCCGCCGCGGTGCGCGCGGACCAGCCGCGTCCGTCGCGCGCCGAAGCCGAACACGCGGTGGAGATCCTGCTCAGCTATATCGGCGAAAATCCCGCCCGCGAGGGCCTGTTGGATACGCCGCGCAGGGTGGTCGAAGCCTTCGATGAACTCTATCAGGGTTATCATCAATGCCCGGCCGAAGTGCTCAACCGTACCTTTGGCGAGACCGCGGGCTACGATGATTTTGTGCTGATCCGCGACATCGAATTCACCTCGCAGTGCGAACATCACATGATGCCGTTCTACGGCAAGGCGCATATCGCCTATACGCCGGTCGAGCGGGTGGTCGGATTGTCGAAGCTCGCGCGGCTGACCGATATCTTCGCCCGCCGCCTGCAGACCCAGGAGCACCTGACCGCCCAGATCGCCGCCGCGATCGACGAGGTGTTAAAACCCCGCGGCGTTGCGGTGATGATCGAGGCGGAGCATACCTGCATGTCGGTGCGCGGCGTCGCCAAGCATGGCGCGATGACGTTCACCAGCCGCTTTACCGGCATGTTCCGCGACAATCCGGCGGAGCAGGCGCGTTTCCTGTCCATGGTGCGAGGTCCGAACCGGTAACCTCGCTTGCAATTGCGAGGGTTTTCCGTGTCCAATTCAGCCGATATCGATGACCGCGAGGAAGGGTTGGCGTTCCAGCCCAAATTCGACGCGTCCGGCCTTGTGACCTGCGTCGCCACCGACGCTGCGACCGGCGAGGTGCTGATGGTCGCGCATATGAATGACGAAGCCCTGCGCAAGACCATCGCGAGCGGCGAGGTCTGGTACTTCAGCCGCTCCCGCAACGCGTTGTGGCGAAAGGGCGAAACCTCCGGCCACGTCCAGCGCGTGGTCGAGATACGGCTCGATTGCGATCAGGACGTGTTCTGGATCAGGGTCGAGCAGACCGGAGTCGCCTGCCACACCGGCCGCCGCTCGTGCTTCTACCGCAAGGTCGAGGCCGGCGAGGGCGGGGCGCGATTGTCGTTCGTGGATGCGGACCGGTTGGTCGATCCGCACGCGGTTTATCGGAAATGACCGGTCAATCGGGCGCCTGTGCCTAACGAACATATCCCGGAATGACCCGGGGAGGCCTTTTAACCTGCCGTTAACCATAATCGCCGCAGTGTGACGGCGGCTTGAACGTTAGTGGGAGCTCTCGAACAGGCTTGGGCGGGCGTTTCGCGCGGAGCGGGGCACCAACATATGTCGGTTGACACGTCAAACGCCACGGCTGCGGCAGGTGTCGACCCGTCGCGCGTGCGCATCGCCGGTGCGATCAAGCAGGCCGCCAGCACCACGGGCACGAGCTTCGAATATCTGCTCACCACCGCCAAGATGGAATCCGATTTCAATCCGACGGCGGGCGCTTCGACCTCGTCGGCGCACGGGCTTTACCAGTTCATCGACCAGACCTGGCTGGGCACCGTGAAGGAAGCGGGCGCGCAGCTCGGCTACAGCCAATACGCCGACGCCATTTCCAAATTGCCCGGCGGCAATTACTCGGTCAGCGACCCCGCGGCACGAAAGGCGATCATGAAATTGCGCGACGACCCCGTTGCCGCGTCTGCGATGGCGGGGGTTCTGACCCAGTCGAACAGCTTTCAGTTGACCGGCAAGATCGGCCGGAGGCCCACCGATAACGAACTCTATCTGGCGCATTTCATGGGGGTAGGTGGCGCAGCAAAACTGATCTCGGGCGCAGAGGATAATCCGAACGCCTCTGCGGCGCGGATGTTTCCGAATGCGGCCGCAGCGAACCGGTCGATCTTTTTCGACCGCACGGGAGGCGCGCGCAGCGTCTCCGAAGTCTATTCGGTGCTGACGGCCCGTTATGCCAGCGCCGCCAATTCGCGGGCGACACGGTCTGCGATGACGGCGGTCGGCGACGTCCCCGTGGCGCTCGCCAGTGCGGCACCAGCCGCGCTGGCAACCGACAATGCGGCCTATCTATCGACGTTCCCCGATACGCGCTCGGTCACGCCCGTGACGATGGCATTCGCATCGAACGCGACGGGATCCTCGTCGAGCGACCCGATCTTCCGCTCGCTGTTTCAGGCGAGCGGCGAACGGGCTCAACCGGTATCGCCGACGGTCCGTGCGCTGTGGGGCAATTCTTCGTCATTGACATCAGTTGCCAGTGCGACCGCGGCGTCGCTCTCGACGCAAACACCTGACGCGCGCACACCGCAACCGCTCGATCTGTTCAGCGATCGCAACGGTACGTTCAGCGGCCAATCGTAGCGAGAGCGCGGCTAGAAGACCGGCGATGAGACTTCTTCCACCGCCCCCGTACCCCTTAACAAAACGTCAATAAAACCAGCCGTTTATGGTGAACGCTTTGTTAAGCGTCGTGGTTTATTTTGTGTTTCAGGGGCATCCGATAACGGTGTCGTTCTCGGGTTGCGTAAGCCGGCAGGGCAATGATCGTTCGGCAGTTCATCAGTTGGATCAGAACCGCTTCCGCAGGCGAGCGGGCAGAGGCAACGCGGTCGCTGGCGCGGGCCTGGCTGATTTCCGATCTCAACGAAGAGGACCGTGCCGCCGCCGAAGGCGCGTTGTTGATGCTGCTCGACGATGCTTCGCCGCTGGTGCGCCAGGCCATGGCCGAAGTGTTTGCGCGCTCAACGGAAGCGCCGGCCGCCATCGTGCAGGCGCTGGCGCTCGACCAGCCGTCGGTCGCGCTTGCCGTGCTCGAACATTCACCGCTTCTGATCGACGCCGATCTGGTCGACATCGTCGCGACCGGCAATAGCGAAACGCAATGCGCCATCGCCCGCCGCATCCATCTGCCGGCGTCGGTCTGTGCCGCGATCGCCGAAGTCGGCTCGCCCGCGGCAGCCCTCGAATTGATCGAAAATGCTTATGCCGAGCTGCCGCCGTTTTCGTGGGACCGCATCGTCGAGCGCCACGGCCATCTCGCCGCAATCCGGGAATCGATGCTGGTGCTGGAGGATCTTCCGGCCGCCACCCGGGTCGCGCTAATTGCAAAACTCTCGGACACGCTGGCGCAGTTCGTGGTCGCACGGAACTGGCTGAGCCCCGATCGCGCAGGTCGTATCGCAAGCGAGGCGCGCGATCGCTCCACCGTCAACATCGCGGCGCGTTCGCGCGGCGAGGATATGCGCGGTCTGGTGCGGCATCTGCGCGCCACCGGCCAACTCACCGCCGGCCTGATCCTGCGCGCGTTATTGTCGGGCAATCTCGAACTGTTCGACGCGGCGCTGTCGGAATTGTCGGATATGCCGCAGGCTCGTGTCTCCGCGCTGCTGCTTGAGCGCGGCGGCGCCAGCCTGCAGGCGCTGCTGATCCGTGCCGGCTTGCCGGAATCGACCTTCGCGGCGTTCCGGGCGGCGCTCGAGGTCAACCATGAGATGGGCTATGTCGACAGCCACGGAGGCGCGGCGCGGTTGCGCCGCCGGATGGTCGAGCGCGTGCTGACGCATTGCGAGACCGACCGGAAGGCGGCCGAGCCACTCTTGATCCTGCTGCGCCGCTTCGCAACCGAATCGGCGCGCGAAGAAGCCCG
>DATBYN010000231.1:0-11539 GCA_036513695.1 Bradyrhizobium sp.
AGGTCCTCGACGTTTTCAAGGCCAATATGGAGCCGCAGGGTTGGCCCGCTCGGCGCCCATTTGGTGGCCGTGCGGTAGGCTTCGCAGTCGAAGGGGATGACAAGGCTCTCGAAGCCGCCCCACGAATAGCCCATGCCGAACAGCTCGACGGCGTCGAGCAGCGCATCGACGGCTTGTTGCGGCTTCGGCTTCAGAACGATGCTGAACAAGCCCGATGCGCCGGAAAAATCCCGTTTCCAGATCGCATGGCCCGGATCGCTTTCGAGCGCGGGGTGCAGCACCCTGACGACTTCGGGCCGTGCCGCCAGCCAGCGCGCCATTTCGAGCCCGGAGCGGTGATGCTGCGCCAGCCGCACCGACAGCGTGCGCAGGCCGCGCAGCGCGAGAAACACGTCGTCCGGACCGGCACAGGTTCCCAACAGATAAATCGCCCCGGCAACCAGCGGCCACGCCTTGGCATTGGCCGAAATCGTGCCGAACATGATGTCGGAATGCCCGCCGATATATTTGGTCGCGGCCTGGATGCTGATATCGACGCCTTGTTCCAGCGAGCGATGATAGAGCGGCGTCGCCCAGGTGTTGTCGTCGATGACAAGCGCGCCGCGCGCACGGGCGACCGACGCGATCGCGGGAATATCGGGCATTTCGAACGACTGCGAGCCTGGCGCCTCGAGCAGCACCGCTCTTGTGTTTGGCTTGAATAATTGTGCGATGCCGGCGCCGACCAGGGGATCGAAATAACTGGTTTCGACGCCGTAACCGGCGAGCAATCCGTTGCAGAAATTTCGCGTCGGGCGGTAGGCGTTGTCGCAGACCAGCAGATGATCGCCCGCCTTCAGCACTGCGAGCAGGGCGGTGGCGATCGCCGCCAGTCCCGAAGGCGCAATTCCGACGCCGGCACATTGCGGGCCTTCGAGCGCGATCATCGCCTCCTGCAGCGCCTTGGTAGTCGGCGTTCCGCGGCGGCCATACTGGAACTCGCCGCGATGGGCATGCAGATCGTCCGCGGTCGGATACAGCACGGTTGAGCCGTGAACCACCGGGGGATTGACGAAGCCCTTCTGCGCCTTGGTGTCGCGTCCCGCCGTCACCAGCGTGGTTTCCGCGTGAAGCGGCTTCGATGGTCCGTCATCTTTCGAAAAATTCATGCGTTTGCCGCCACCAAAAACCAATTAGCGCAGCCGCGATGACCAAATTTAGAGCCCGCCGGGCGGCGGGGGCGGGCTGAATAGTTAATAACAGGACACAGAAGACGGCCGTCAACCCCTTGACCCGGCTCGCCAGTCGTTCTGTGATGCGCGCCAGCTATCCAGTCGCCGCACGTTGAGGGGCCTGCCGCGACCTTCGATCCATCGTTTCACCGGACCGCTCCGTCGAATGGCCTGTCGGCATGGCGTTTGCAACGGTGGATCGCAGGGTCGGGGATCACAGGGTTGGCCCACCGACCGACGCGATGATAAGCAGACGTTCCCGGACGACCTTTGAAAGGCTTTGCCATGAAACGTGTATCTCTGGTTCTTACCTTTGCCGCCGCCGCCGTTCTCTCGAGTGGGGCCGTATCGGCACAAACGCTCAAGACGGTCCAGGACCGGGGTATGCTATCCTGCGGCGTCGGCCAGGGCTTGGCCGGCTTTTCGTCGCCCGACGACAAGGGTAACTGGACCGGGCTCGACGTCGATGTCTGCCGGGCGATTGCGGCTGCGATCTTCAACGATCCGACCAAAGTCAAGTTCATACCGCTGTCAGCCAAGGATCGGTTCACCGCGCTGCAATCCGGTGAAATCGACGTGCTCTCGCGCAATACAACCTGGACGCTTTCTCGCGACACCTCGCTCGGCGCCAATTTCACCGGCGTGACCTATTATGACGGCCAGGGTTTTTTGGTTAAAAAATCGCTGAAGGTGAATTCGGCGCTCGAACTGAACAGCGCATCGGTTTGTGTGCAAACCGGCACCACGACCGAGCAGAATCTCGCCGATTACTTCAAGCTCAACAACATGAAGTATGAGGTAATCGCCTTCGCCAACGAGGATGAGACCGTTAAAGCCTATGAATCCGGCCGTTGCGACGTTTTCACCACGGACGTTTCGGGTCTCTATGCCGAGCGCCTGAAGCTCGCGAACCCCGCCGACCACGCCGTGCTTCCGGAGGTGATCTCGAAGGAACCGCTTGGTCCGATGGTGCGCCATGGCGACGACCAATGGTTCGATCTGGTGAAGTGGACGCTATTTGCGATGGTCGATGCCGAAGAGCTCGGCATTACCCAGAAGAACGTCGACGAGATGGCGAAATCGGACAAGCCGGAGCTCAAGCGGGTCTTCGGCACCGACGGCAATCTCGGCGAACAGCTCGGCGTCACCAAGGATTGGGTAGCCCGGATCGTGAAGGCGGTCGGCAATTACGGCGAAGCCTTCGATCGCAACGTCGGCGCCGGCTCCAAGCTAGGCATTGCTCGCGGGCTCAATCAGCTCTGGAACAAGGGCGGAATTCAGTACGCGCCGCCGATCCGCTGATTAAAAGAGGCGGCCGCGGCGATGAGCATCGAGCCCCGACCACCACCGCCGCAGTTCGCCTTGCTGCTGAAGCGGGCGCTCGGCGGCCGCGCGGGATGGGGAGGGTTCGCCCTTCAAATCCTGTTCGTCGCAGCGCTGCTCTGGATCGGTTACGAGATCGTAGAAAATGCGCGGGCCAATTTGGCGGCGCAGCGGATCACATCCGGTTTCGGCTTTATGAGGAATACGGCGGGCTTTGACGTCAGCCAAAGCCTAATCCCGTATTCCGGATCCGACACGTATGGCCGCGTGCTTCTCGTCGGCTTGCTCAACACGCTGTTGGTCGCGATCGTCGGCATTTTCTTTGCGACCGTGATCGGCTTCGTCGTTGCGCTCGGCCGGCTGTCGCCGAATTGGCTGTTGTCACGCATCTCGGGCGGCTATGTCGAACTGATCCGCAATCTGCCGCTATTGTTCCAGATCCTGTTCTGGTATCTCGCCGTGCTGGCGGCGCTGCCAAACCCGCGGCAGAGCATCTCGGTGTTCGGCCTTTTCTTTCTCTCCAACCGCGGTCTTGTGGTTCCAAAGCCGATCGCCGATCCCGGTCTCGAGCCGTTCGCGCTCGCCATCCTGGCGGCGATCATTGCCGCCTCGCTGTTGCGGGACTACGCGCGCCGCGCGCTGTTCGAAAGCGGCCGGGTGATCACGATCTGGCCTTATGCGCTGGGCCTCTTGATCGGGCTGCCGCTTCTGAGCGCGCTGATATTTGGCAAGCCCGTCACATTCGAAATTCCCGAACTCAAGGGATTCAATTTCTCAGGCGGATCGCGGCTGATTCCGGAATTCGTGGCGCTGACGCTTGCAATATCGATGTACACGGCGTCGTTCATCGCCGAGATCGTGCGCGCCGGAATTCAATCGGTGCACAAGGGCCAGATGGAGGCGGGCGCTTCGCTTGGGCTGTCGCGCGGTTCGACCTTGCGGCTGATCGTGGTGCCGCAGGCGCTTCGTGTCATCCTGCCGCCGCTGACTAACCAATATCTCAATCTCACCAAGAACTCCTCGCTCGCGGTGGCGATCGGATACCCCGACCTGGTCTCGGTGTTTGCCGGGACCACACTGAGCCAGACCGGCCAGGCGATCGAAATCATCGCCATCACCATGGGCGTCTATTTGCTGATTTCGCTGGTGACCAGCGCGATCATGAGTTTTTACGGATGGCGGATCGGCCGGAGTCTCGGCGCATGAGCGACATCGCGGCACCAGCGTCGGCTTTCGTCCGCAGCGACCTCGTTTCCGAGCGCGCCGCGCCGGTCAAGACCACCGGGTTTGTCGGCTTTCTCCGCACCCGGCTGTTGAATTCGCCGACCAACATCCTGCTCACCATTTTGGGCATATTGCTATTGTGGTTCACGGTGATCCCGGCGCTGAAATTCCTGCTGGTCGATGCGGTCTGGCACGGCACCGACCGCAATGCGTGTCTCGCAGAGAATGCCGGCCATCCGGTCGGCGCCTGCTGGCCCTATGTCGCAGCAAAATTCACGCAGTTCATTTACGGGTTTTACCCCGAGGCACAGCGATGGCGGGTCAATCTGACCTTAATCCTCGCCGCCTTGTTGCTGTTGCCGCTGTTGATTCCGCGATTGCCGGCCAAGGGCCTTAACGCAGGGCTGTTCTTCCTGGCATTTCCGGCCGTCGCGTTTTTCCTGTTGCGCGGCGGCGGGCTGAGCGGGTTCGGTGTCAGCTGGACGGCCGGCATTTTATCCGGTTTGGGGGACAGCATCGGCGGAGCGGGCCAAAGGCTGACGGTCACGGGTGAGACGGCCGCGGTGATCGGACCGCTGCTAAAGCTATTGGGAAAGCTGGTCGTCCTGCTCGGCACCGCCGTTTCCTATCTGATCTGGCCGCTGGCCTGGCTTCGCGATCAGATTCAAGTCTCATCCCGCCCTCTATGGGTTGATTTTGCGGTCACCGCGATCATCGTCTCGGTCCTGCTGTTCGTGTTGGGGGGCGGCATTCGCACCGGATGGCGCGCACTCATCGCAAGCCTTGCGACCTTTGCCGGTATCGGCCTCGTCATCGCTGCGATGGGCCTCGACCACGGTGGATTGCCGCTCGTCGACACCAGGCTTTGGGGCGGTCTTTTGATCACGCTGGTGGTGGCGGTCACCGGCATTGTCGGCTCGATGCCGATCGGCATCGCGCTCGCATTGGGCAGGCGCGCCACGATTCCGTTGATCCGGGTTTTTTCGGTTGCATTCATCGAGTTCTGGCGCGGCGTTCCGCTCATTACCGTGCTGTTCTTCGCTACCTATATGCTGCCGCTGTTCCTGCCCGGAAACTTCGCGATTGATGGCCTGGTTCGCGTCCTGGTCGGCACAGCTGTGTTCTCCGGCGCCTACATGGCGGAGGTGATCCGCGGCGGCTTGCAGGCGATTCCGCGCGGGCAAGGCGAGGCGGCGAGCGCGCTCGGCTTGTCCTGGTGGAAGACGACGGCCTTGATCGTGCTGCCGCAGGCGTTGCGCCACGTCATCCCCGGAATCGTCAACAGCTTCATCTCGCTGTTCAAGGACACCTCGCTGGTATCGATCGTGGCGCTGTTCGATCTGTTGGGCATACTGCATGCGTCGTTCGCCGATCCGACCTGGGCGACGCCGACGACGGCGTTTACCGGCTTTGCCTTCGCCGGAATGATCTACTTCGTCTTCTGCTTTGGAATGTCGCGTTATTCATTGTTCGTCGAGCACCGGCTGAACGCACACCGCCGTAATTGAGCAAACAGACCATGACCGAGAATTCGATTGTCGGCATTGCCGGCCTCAACAAGTGGTACGGGGATT
Organism: Bradyrhizobium sp.; assembly: GCA_036513695.1. Lineage (GTDB taxonomy): Bacteria > Pseudomonadota > Alphaproteobacteria > Rhizobiales > Xanthobacteraceae > Bradyrhizobium. The sequence goes on from DATBYN010000231.1 coordinate 5,333, forward strand.
TTCACGTCCTGCGCGACATCAATCTCGATGTCGCGAAAGGCGAGCGCATCGTGATCTGCGGCCCTTCGGGTTCGGGCAAATCGACGCTGATCCGCTGCATCAACGCGCTCGAGGAATTTCAGGAAGGCGAGGTCAACGTCGACGGCATCGAACTGGGTCCGACTTTGCGGCGGGTCGACGAAGTCCGGCGCGAAGTCGGCATGGTGTTCCAGAGCTTTAATCTGTTCCCGCACTTGACCGTGCTGGAGAACTGCACGCTGGCGCCGATCTGGGTGCGCAACATCCCGAAAAAGGATGCGGAAGCCGCCGCGATGAAATTTCTGGAGCGGGTGAAAATTCCGCATCAGGCCAACAAATATCCGGGCCAGATGTCGGGCGGTCAGCAGCAGCGCGTCGCGATCGCGCGCGCGCTGACCATGAACCCGAAAGTGATGCTGTTCGACGAGCCGACCTCGGCCTTGGATCCCGAAATGGTCAAGGAAGTACTCGACACCATGGTCGATCTCGCCAAGGAAGGCATGACCATGCTGGTCGTCACCCACGAAATGGGATTTGCCAAGGAAGTGGCGAACCGTGTCGTGTTCATGGACGCCGGGCAAATCATCGAGGCGAACACGCCGGACAACTTCTTCGCCAACCCGCAGCACGCGCGGAGCAAGCTGTTCCTCAGCCAGATCTTGCGGTGATGACCAGACTTGCCGCCCATCCGGCTGCGATCCGGCGTTAATGGCCGGTCTTTAATGATCCCGGTAAGCCGCTCGAAACCATAGACCTATCGAGATCGAGACCGGTTCACGGCTCCGAAAGCAGTCTATACGCAATTGGCCCAAAAGGGTGCGCCAATGCTGGGTTTCGTGTTCGGCTTCAATGCCCGCCTCGGGCGGATGCATTTCTTCTTCGCCACGATTGCGCTCGCGGTCGTGATGACTGCTATATGTTTTCTTATCGCGATGTCTGGGTTGCCCGCCCTACCGGCGGGAACCCGGCCATCACTTGAGCAGCTCACATGGCCGATGATGATCGCTGCCGGCTTTTTCGTGGTTGCGACCCTTACGCTCCAGTCGATGCGCTTTCGGGACATCGGCTGGGACCCTGTCTGTGTCGTGCCGGCATGGATCGCGCTGCTCGCCGTCGACGAGCTTGTCGCGACCAAGATGCCGGCCTGGTCGCTCGGAGAGGGGCATCACGCAACCATCGTCGGAGGCCTGGTCAATTTCGGACTGTTGCTGGCGCTGACGTTTTGGCCGAGCGGGGACTATGACGGTCCGAGCGAGACGCCGCGGGCAACTGATGCGCCGTCGTCGCGGCCGAGCGCCAATTCGGTCGCCGAGACGCGTATCGCGCGTGCGGCTGGCACGCAATTCGGCCGCCGGGCTTTTTGAAATCTGGCTTAACGTCCGCGCGATCACACCTTCTCGAACGGCACGTCGATCTTGCTGTGCTGCTCGAGCCATTCCGGCACCGGCAAGTTTTTCGAGCGCATGAACTCCGGATTGAACAGTTTTGACTGGTAGCGCGTGCCGTAGTCGCACAGCATCGTCACGATGGTATGGCCCGGGCCAAGCTCTTTTGCCAGGCGGATGGCGCCGGCAATGTTGATCCCGCTCGAGCCGCCGAGACAAAGCCCCTCATGTTCGAGCAGGCCGAACACGATGCGGACCGCTTCCTCATCGCTGATCTGGTAGGCGTCGTCGATGACGGCACCTTCGAGATTGGCGGTGATGCGGCCCTGGCCGATGCCCTCGGTGATCGATGAGCCCTCTGACTTGAGAACCCCGTGCTTGTAGAAACTGTAGAGCGCCGAGCCCAAGGGATCGGCGAGCACGATGCGGATGTTCGGATTTTTCGCTTTCAGCCCGATCGAGACCCCGGCTAGCGTCCCGCCGGAGCCGACGGAAGCCACAAAACCGTCGACCTTGCCGTCGGTCTGCTGCCAGATTTCCGGCGCGGTGGTCTCGATATGCGCCTCGCGGTTGGCGACATTGTCGAACTGGTTGGCCCAGATCGCGCCGTTGGAATCGGTCTTTGCCAGTTGCTCCGCAAGCCGGCCCGACAGCCTCACATAGTTGTTGGGGTTGGAGTAGGGCACCGCGGGCACTTCGATCAGCTGGGCGCCGCACAGCCGCAGCATGTCCTTCTTTTCCTGGCTCTGCGTGTTCGGGATCACGATCACGGTGCGGAAACCGAGCGCGTTGGCAACCAGCGCGAGCCCGATGCCGGTATTGCCGGCGGTGCCCTCGACGACCGCGCCGCCCGGCCACAGCTTGTGGCGCTTGATCGCGTCGCGGATGATGAACAGCGCCGCGCGATCCTTCACCGACTGGCCGGGGTTCATGAATTCGGCCTTGCCGAGAATGTTGCAACCGGTTTCTTCGGAAGCACGTTTCAGCTTGATGAGGGGCGTGTTGCCGATCGCTTCGACGACGTCATTATCGATGTTCATGGGCGGGAATCTTGCCAGTCAGCTGCCAAATCTCGCAACGACCCTAGAGCGCGCGTGGCAAAAGTGGAAGCCGGTTTTGCATCCAATTGGTGCAGTGCGAGCTAATTCGCCTTCGCGAATACCACCTGGCGGACGTCAATATTTCCCGACAGGAATCCGGCCTCGCAATAAGCCAGGTAATATTCCCACAACCGCCGGAACCGGTCGTCGAAGCCTGACGGCATCAGGTTCGGCCAAGCCGCGCGGAAATTGCTTCGCCAGATGGCGAGCGTCTTGGCATAATCTTGCCCAAAGATACGTTCGCGAATGACGGGGACGCCGAACCGTTCGCCCAGCGCTTTCAGCACTTGGGGCGAGGGCAGCATGCCGCCGGGAAAAACGTAGCGCTGGATGAAATCGACCTCGCGCCGATAGGTCTGGAACAGGCTGTCCTGGATGGTGATGGCCTGGATGCCGGCAAGCCCGCCGGGCAACAGGCGGTCGCGCAACTGTGAGAAATATTTCGGCCAGAACTGTTCGCCGACCGCCTCGATCATCTCGATCGAGGCGATCCGTTCATAGCGGTTACGCTCGTCGCGATAGTCCTGCAGCCGGATTTCGACCTGCTCGCCAAGGCCGGCATTCTGGATGCGTTTTTGCGCAAAGTCGCGCTGCTCCCGGCTGATGGTAAGCCCGACCACCTTGGTGCCGAAGGTTTTGGCGACGTATTCGGCAAAGCCGCCCCAGCCGCAGCCGATCTCCAGCAATTTCTGTCCCGGCTGCAGATCGATCGCTTCGGCGAGCCTGCGGTATTTGTTGTTCTGAGCCGCCGTCAGATCCGGCGTGTCGTCCTCGAACAAGGCCGAGGAATAGGTCATGCTGGGATCGAGCCAGGCCGAATAGAACGCGTTGCCGATGTCGTAATGCGCATAGATATTGCGGCGCGCCTGCCGCCTGGTGTTGCGGTTGAACCAGTGCCGGACGACCTGGACGAAGCGCATCAATGGCTTGTCGCCGAGCATCTGCTGGATCAGGTCGTGATTGACGCAAAACAGATAGAGAAACTGCGTCAGGTCCGGCGTGTCCCATTCGCGGCGCAGATAGGCTTCGGCAATACCGATATCGCCACCGTGGAGAAGCCGCGACGCAAAGCCGTAATCATAAAGCTTCATGGCCGCCGACGGACCCGGTTCCCCGCCGCCCAGCCGCAGCGTGCGGCCGTCGGGCAGCATAACGTCGAGCGTGCCACGTCTGAGTCTTGAGCCGAACCTCAGCGCCAACCGAACCAGACGGGGCAAGTCGGAAAGCACCGTCTCCACATTGTCGGGGGTTACAGCAATCGGGTTCGGCATGGGCGGATCCGTCACTCTAAGCGCAATGACTATAATCGCCGCGTTTGCCGGTCGCCAAGCTGGCAGTGAGTGTCGAGCGCGGTGTTCGCAACTGCGGCATGTGGGCGTGGCACGAGGCGTGCGCCCTTGAGCCACAGCCGCAACGCTTCCCAATGGATCGCAGCGACGATTTTCAGCGTGACCAGCGGCAGCGCGAACAATGAACGTAATAGCGCCGCCGTGGTCAGGCTCTCGCGGCGGCCACTGAAGGTCGCGGCGAGCAGGGGGCCCTCGCGGTCGGTCTCCAGAATGCGGAGTTTTATGCGCTCTCCCGGCAGCGAGACGCGAAAATGATAGCGCATCGTCATCTCGATGAAGGGCGAGACGTAAAACAGTTTTGCCTGCTGTTGCCGAACTCCGGCTTCGCTGAGCTCGCCCGGCTGCACGGGAAGTACGTAGGAGTGGATGTCTCCAAACGTGTTGCGAACCTCATAGATGACCAAGGCGAGTTCGCCGTCGACGCGATGGCAGAAGTAAACCGACAACGGATTGAAGGTGAAACCGAACAGGCGGGGATAACACAACAGCCACACGTGACCGCCGGTCAGATCGATACCGTGCTGGGCCGCGCAGCTATGCGCATAAGCGCGCAAGGGCGATCCATCGCGCCGGCCGTGATCGGCTTCATTAAAACTATAGAGCGCCGCCCGGTTCACAGCGAATAACGCCGACTGCCGATCCGCATCATCAAGTCGGTCGAGATCGATCAAGAGGCTCATGACGCGATAAGTGAAGCGATGGCCCATCGGCTTGAGCCGCGCGTGCATCACCTCGCCGAAATAAAGTGCGGCCGCTTCGGCGACCGTCTCTTGATGCGTATAGGCTTTGGCGGCTTGATCAGGCATCGCTATTCCGCGGCTTGTGCCAGTTCGGGCGGCGGCTCGCGCCACGGTACGGCCGCGCCCAGCGCTTCCGCTACCGCCAGACCCGACCGCAATCCGTCCTCGTGAAAACCATATCCGGTCCAGGCGCCGCAAAACCAGGTACGACGCCGCCCTTGAATTTCGCCAAGCCGTCTCTGCGCGGCAAAGGCTCTCGCGTTATATTGCGGATGTTCGCACATATACTTGCCGAAGGTCAGCTCGGCGGCCGGCGCGAACGGCGGATTGAGGCTGACGAACAGCGGCTTGTCGTTGTCGATGCCCTGCAGCCGGTTCATCCAATAGGTCACGGCAACGTCGTTTGCGGCCGCACCCTCGCGCCGCCAGCGCAAGAAATTCCAGGACGCCCAGGCGTGGGCGCGTTTCGGCATCAATCTGATGTCGCGATGCAGATAAACCGTATTGGGCGCATAGCCGATCGCACCGAGAATGGCGCGCTCGCGATCGTCAGCGTCGGACAGCATGGCGAGCGCCTGATCACTGTGCGAGGCGATCACGACATGATCGTAACTATCGCGCCCGCCGCGGCTGTCATGGACGATTACCCCGTGCGGCGTTCGCTCGATCGATGTCACGGCGCAACCGAGCCTGATCCGATCGCGGAACGAAGAAATCATTTTCTCCACATAGCGGCGGCTGCCGCCCTTCACGGTGCGCCAGACCGGCCGATCATATTGCAACAGGCGATGGTTCTTGAAGAACGCGACGAAATTCTCGGCCGGGAAGTCGAGCATCTCGGCCGCCGGCGCCGACCAGATCGCGGCTCCCATCGGCGCGAGATAATCGGTCAGCAGCCGGGGCGCGAATTTGCGCTCGGCAAAGTAATCGCCGAGCGTAAGCCCGGCCAGTCGGCCCGCGGCATGATCTTCGACGCTTTTCGTGTTGAAGGTCAGGATATCCCGGAGCATCCGCAAATAGGACGGCGAGAGCAGATTTCGCGGCTGCGCGAACAGGCCCCGCGCGGTTTCGCGCCAATTGCTGCCGCCGCCCTTCCACTCGAAGCGGCCGGCGTCCGCTGTAACCGCAAAGCTCATGCAGCTTTCCACGGTCTCTACGCCCAAATGGGCGAACAGCGCGGTCAGATCGGGATAATTCAGCTCGTTATAGACGATGAAGCCGATATCGACCGCCAGCTGTGTGCCGTCATAGTCGATGGTGACGGTATGGCTGTGTCCGCCGGGCCTGATTTCGCGGTCGTACACCGTGACCGGATAGCGCTTCGACAGGGTCCAGGCGGCGGCATTGCCGGCAATTCCCGTTCCGATCACCGCAACCCGCATGCCCGCCCCCATCCGCTGATGGGCGAGATACGAGGCAGTGCGAGCGAAGTTTCAGGTAGCCGCGGCGGGGCCAGCGAGCTCAAATTGTCGAGCAACCCACAGCAAAGTTCAGCAATATGAAATCTTGGTAAGATGCAAAAACCCAAGAATACGCCGATCTTGGAAAAAGCCCTATAAAATATGGGGAAGTCGCCCCTTTCGGTTGCCAATTAGTGTTGTCATTTCGGCAACAC
>DATBYN010000232.1:0-2541 GCA_036513695.1 Bradyrhizobium sp.
GGTGACGATGACGCTCTGGCCGCCATGGGTGACGCGCAGCTTGGTGCCGAACGGCAGGGTGCGGTGGGCCGCCGTCATGGCGTTGGAGTTCATGCGCTGGCCGGAAGCGGTTCGGCTGCCGGATTCACTGCCGTAGAAGGAAGCCATGCCGGAGAAGCTGTGCCCCGACGGGCTGACCGCGGCGTTGGCGTCGCGCCAGGACGGGGTGGAGGCGTCCCTCGGCGAATTGCTGGCGTGGTGATGATGATGGCCGTGATGCCGGTGGGATTTGGCCGAGGCTTCGGTGACGCTGCCACCGACCAGAAGAGTTGCGGCGAAAAGAGCGAGCGCCGTGCGTGACTGGGTTACAGGTCCCAGTGCAGGCTTTTTGAATATCAGCATGTATTTTGTCCCTCGAGATAGTATTGCCGCATATGTGGCTAGTGGAACCCCCGTCCCATTTGGTGTGATCGCGTTTGGTTTGCCAATGAGGCGTGATTTAGGCAGTAGATTCGTTTTGTAGCTGGCTGAAATATCTTGTTACCGAATGCAGGTAATCGACATATGTTCCGTAATCTTGCGAATTAACAAATTATTAACTAAGACAATACTTGGAAATACTGACGAGCAAAGTCATCCCCGGCGACGGCGAGGTTTCTCCAAGTAATGCGATCACCGAAAGGCTGGGGAACCGGCAGGGTTCCCGGGGGGCCGCGCATGCAGCCATGCGTGCAGCGGGGGAACAAATCTCCGACTGGCTGACACCCGTCAATTTCGGGTTCGCGCTGGCCGATGAACTGCCTGAGTCAGTCGGGCTGAAAATGGCACTCGAATCGCGGCTCGCGTGACATGCGACAAGGCGGCGTCTCGCGGCCGTCGTCGTGTTGCACCTGCGCTCTCGCTATGTTAGCAAAGCCGCGATTTTAACGATCCCGGTACAGCCAGTACCGGTCGAAAATCGAAGTCCCGCTTGAATTCCAAGGGCTTGGATCGCTAGGCGCCGCATCGTGGCGACGGTTTTTCCCTTGCGAGTTTGACAGCTAAAAAGAGCGCGTCTGTGGCTGCTGAATATCCGTCCGTTTCGGGAGTGTCCGGCCGTTATGCAACGGCCTTGTTCGAACTGGCGCGCGATGAAAGATCGATCGACGCCGTCAAAGCCGATCTCGATCAATTCGACGCCATGCTCGCCGAGAGCGCCGATTTGGAGCGCCTGGTCAAAAGCCCGGTGTTCACGGCGGAGGCGCAATCGAAGGCGCTGGCCGCGGTACTCGACAGAGCCGGTATTTCGGGCATTTCCGCGAACTTCCTGAAGGTTCTGACGGCCAACCGCCGGTTGTTTGTGGTCAGTGACGTGATCCGCGCCTTCCGGGCGCTGGTGGCAAAGTTCAAGGGCGAGGCGACCGCCGACATCACCGTCGCCGAAGCGCTCAGCGACAGGAATCTCGACGCCCTCAAGACCGCACTGAAATCGGTGACGGGCAAGGACGTCGCGCTCAACGTGAAAGTCGATCCCTCGATCATCGGTGGCCTTGTCGTCAAGCTCGGCAGCCGGATGGTCGATAGTTCGCTTCGCACCAAACTCAATTCGATCAAGCACGCGATGAAAGAGGCAGGCTGATGGACATCCGCGCCGCGGAAATTTCCGCGATCCTGAAAGACCAGATCAAGAATTTCGGCCAGGAGGCTGAGGTTTCGGAAGTCGGACAGGTGCTGTCCGTCGGCGACGGTATCGCCCGCGTCTATGGGCTCGACAACGTCCAGTCCGGCGAGATGGTCGAGTTCGAGAACGGCACCCGCGGCATGGCGCTCAATCTTGAAACCGACAACGTCGGCATCGTGATCTTCGGCGCCGACCGCGAGATCAAGGAAGGCCAGACCGTCAAGCGCACCGGCGCCATCGTCGATACGCCGGTCGGCAAGGGCCTGCTCGGCCGCGTGGTCGATGCGCTCGGCAATCCGATCGACGGTAAGGGCCCGATCCAGTCGGACAAGCACATGCGCGTCGACGTCAAGGCGCCCGGCATCATTCCGCGCAAATCGGTCAACGAGCCAATGGCGACCGGGCTGAAGGCGATCGATGCGCTGATCCCGATCGGCCGCGGCCAGCGTGAGCTGATCATCGGCGACCGCCAGACCGGCAAGACCGCGATCGCGCTCGACACCATTCTCAACCAGAAGCCGCTCAACGCCCAGAGCGACGAGAAGATCAAGCTGTATTGCATCTACGTCGCGATCGGCCAGAAGCGCTCCACCGTTGCGCAATTCGTCAAGGTGCTGGAAGAGCAGGGCGCGCTGGAATATTCGATCATCGTCGCGGCCACCGCCTCCGATCCGGCGCCGATGCAGTACATCGCACCCTTCACCGGCTGCACCATGGGCGAATACTTCCGCGACAACGGCATGCATGCCGTCATCATCTATGACGATCTGTCGAAACAGGCGGTGGCCTATCGCCAGATGTCGCTGCTGCTGCGCCGCCCGCCGGGCCGCGAAGCCTATCCCGGCGACGTGTTCTATCTGCATTCGCGCCTGCTCGAGCGTGCCGCCAAATTGAACGACGAA
>DATBYN010000233.1:0-2999 GCA_036513695.1 Bradyrhizobium sp.
CTTACGGCGAGTATTGTCGCCCGCCTGAAGCAGACCACACCGGGTCTCGAAATCACCTATCGCGATCTGGCGATAGCACCCGTCCCGCACCAGTCGCCCACCATCCTATTCGCCAAGATGAAGGCGCTGTATGAGGCCGGAGCGCTGGCCGGCCACATCGTCGAAATGGTGGCCGCCGCCGTGCAGGGTGGTGCCAAGGTCGATGCGTCGACGCAGGCTGAATTCGCCGAAACCAACGTCGTGCTCGACGAGTTCCTCGCGGCCGACATCGTCGTGCTCGGCGCTCCAATGTACAATTTCGGGATTCCCAGCCAATTAAAGGCCTGGATCGATTGCCTTGCCTCGCCCGGCAAGACGTTCAAGTACACCGCGACCGGCGTGCAGGGTCTCGCGGGCGGTAAGAAGCTGATCATCGCCTCGTCCCGTGGTGGATTCTACACCGCCTCGTCTCCGATGGCCTTTATGGATCATCAGGAAACATTCCTGACGAGTTTCTTCGGGTTCATCGGCATCAGCGACGCCGCGTTCATACGTGCTGAAGGCGTCGGCCTCGGCCCCGAACAGCGCAAGCTCGCACTCGAAACCGCTCTGACCGACGTCTCGGCCCTGAAGGCTGCCTGAAAACGAGGGGCGGCCGGATCGGCCGAGAGACTTCAATGCAGGGAATTCAGTATCACCGCTACAGCGGACCCGAAGAATGCGTTTGGAGAACTGCCCGCCCTTTGCGAATATGTTCATGATCCGCGCGCCGTTCGCTCGGCTGCGCCGTTTTGCCGTTGCTGGTTTCCCGCGCCGACGAGTGATCGAGTAAGCAACGCGACTTCCGAGTTTGGCACATCGCGTCATTTCGCTGCGCTGCAGAATTTGGTCACTATCAGGGGCATAACGGACATAGAGCAAGCCGCACCAATCAGTCGCGAAGACGAACCTTACGCACGCGTGTCGATCGACTCCGGCCGACGATCGCGGGATTTTTCCGCTTGGACCCGGATTGCGCTGCGCTTATCCGGGCTACGGCTTGCTACAGCTTGCTGACGGTCGCGCGGGTTTTGCCCGGGGGAGCCCCGGATAGCCAGGGTCGCAAAGGCGTGATACCGCACTCCACCATGGCTGCAATGCACGTGGGGTTATGATGACAACGATGAATGGTGCCCTTCCCGTCCGGGCGTTTTTTCGGGAAATCCGCGCGATCCCTGGCACGGTTTCCGGTCGGGTCGTCATCCTGGTAGCGCTTTGCTACTTCCTGAACATGATCGACCGCAACGTCGTCTCGGTCGCGGCGCCTGAGATCCAAAGGGAATTCGGCCTCACCAACACCCAGCTCGGTCTGGCGTTCTCGGTCTTCGGCTTTCCCTATCTCCTGCAGGCGCCGGTCGGCTGGCTGTGCGACAAATGGGGAAGCCGGCTTGGACTGACCATATTCGGCTCGATCTGGTCGCTGGCGACCATCTTCTGCGGCCTGTCGTCGAGCCTTGCCGGCCTGGTCGGCGCGCGCGCCCTGCTGGGGCTCGGCGAAGCCGCCCCGTTCCCGGCCATGACGCGCGTCATCGCCGATTGGACGCCGCCGACGCGCCGCAGCTTCATGCAGGGGCTGACGCACAGTTTCGTCTCGATCGGCACCACCGTGACGCCGCCGCTGGTTGCCTGGCTGATGGGTTATGTGGGCTGGCGCGGCGCCTTCCTGATGCTCGGTGGCATCAGCGCCGTCTGGGTGGTGGTGTGGGCCTGGCGCTTCCGTGACGATCCGCGCACCCACCCCGGGGTGACCAAAGAGGAGCTTGCGCAGCTTGTTTTCACCCGCAAGGCTGAGGCGAAGGCGCCGTGGCGCCGCCTGATCCCGGCGATGCTGCCGCCGACGCTGGTTTACCTGTGCCTGAGTGCAACGTTCTGGACGTTCTGGACCTGGCTGCCGACCTATTTCGCCAGGAGCTATCACCTCGAGCTCAAGAGTTCGGCGATCTTCACCTTCGGGGTGCTGTTCGCCGGAGTGTTCGGCGACATCAGCGGCGGCTGGCTGAGCGACTATCTTTACCGGCGCACCGGCAGTCTGCGGATCGGCCGCAACGCACTCATCGGCACGTCGCTGATCCTCGCCGCCGTTTGTATCGGCCCGGTGTTGTTCATCCGCGAGGTCAATCTGGCCGCGTTGGCGCTGGCGACCGGATTCTTCTTCATTCGCGCGGCGGTTTCGCCGACCTGGGCGGTCTGCACCGACATCGCGCCGGCCTGGGCAGGTTCGGCCGGCGGCATGCTCAATACCGGCTCCGCCATTTCGTCGATCTGCGCGCCGCTGGCCTTCGGCTTCATCGCCGACCTCACCGGCAATTATTCGACGCCGTTCAGCGCGTCGCTGTGCCTGCTGCTGGTGGGTGCCGCGATGTGTCTGGTCATGCGGCCGGACCGTCAGGTCCAGGACGTCGCCTGACCGGCAGTCCCTTGGTCGACACCACGCCCTGAAATCGTCATGGCCGGGCTCGTCCAAGGCTCGTCCCGGCCATTGACGTTTTGCCGGCTGTCATCGGCCAGGCATTTGATTGTCCGTCGCTTCGTGGCGCGGCCGAGCCAACGGGTCCGCGCGACGCTTGGCCCGATGACAAATTCCGCGGAGTCCGAGTGCGACAGCGTCGGCGATCGTGAGCACGAAGCTTGCGCACGAATGCCGACCGTTCGCTGGGATTTCGCGTGAACCCGGATTGCGCTTCGCTTATCCGGTCTACAGCGCGCTGACCGCGCCCTAGCACTACTTTGGCAGATTCTAACGGGTACGGGATTGAACGAAGCCGCTGCCGCGGCGCGAACGGCGAGGTGGCGTAGAGCGCCTCCTGCCTGAGAGGATGTGGGTGTTGCAGCCCACCCCCTCAGACAGGAGTATTGAGATGGCCGATTTGAGCCCTCTTCGCCGTCGCATGATCGAGGACATGACCGTCCGTAATTTGTCGCCGGCGACGCAACGATCCTACAATCAGTGCGGTTTCGAAGTTCAGCCGCTATTTAGAAGG
>DATBYN010000234.1:0-8216 GCA_036513695.1 Bradyrhizobium sp.
GCGCGCGACCCGTTCAACGCCAGCGATGATTACTGGCGCAGCGTCGTCGCGCTTAGGCTCAAGGCCGGCGATGCCAGCGTCGCCGCCGCGCATGCGGCGATGCTTCACTGCGGGGCACGCGGCTATCTCAAGAGCCATCGCGTGCAGCGCCGGCTGCGCGAGGCCTACTTCGTCGCAATCGTGACTCCGGCGACCAAGCAGCTTCGCAAGATGCTGCAAGATGCTGGATGACATCTGAGCTTTGAAAAAAGGATTTTGCAACGACCCTAACCACCCAACCACAAACAGGAGAGGCTGCCATGACGGACGTGCTGATTTCTGCCGGCGAACTAACCGATCTCATATCGAAAGAGCCTTGCGTCATCATCGACACCCGAAATCCCGATGCCTATGGCGCCGGGCACATCCCGAAAGCGGTGAACGTGCACGAGATCTTCACCTTCCTCGCGACCTCGACGCCGGAAGGCATGCAAGAGCTAAAGACAAAATTCGCCGACGCGTTCGGCAAGGCCGGACTTTCCGGCAAGGAGACCGCGGTCATTTACGAGCAATCGATGAACTCCGGCTTCGGCCAGTCCTGCCGCGGCTATTATCTCTTGACCATGCTCGGCTATCCCAAGGTCAAGGTGCTGCACGGTGGCTTCGACGCCTGGGCGGCGAAGGGCTTGCCGGTCACGACAGACGTGCCGAAGCCGGCGCCGGCGTCGTTGAGCATCGTCCCTGAAGCGGCCGACATCCTGATCGACGCCAAGACCATGCTGGCTGCAGTCGGCAAGCCCGGCATCGCGCTGCTCGATGTACGCGACGTCGATGAATGGATCGGCGACAGCTCCTCGCCCTATGGCAAGGATTTTTGCCCGCGCAAGGGACGCATTCCCGGTGCGGTTTGGCTGGAATGGTACCGCATGATGAAGCCGACCGCGGAGGGCCCGCGCTTCAAGTCAAAAGACGAAATCCTGGCGGAATGCGCGACCGTCGGCATCTCCCAAAATACCCCGGTCTACCTTTATTGCTTCAAGGGCGCGCGGGCATCGAACACCTTCCTCGCGCTCAAAAATGCCGGCGTAAAGGACGTTCGGATGTATTTCGGCTCCTGGAACGAATGGTCTCGGGATCCGTCATTGCCGATCGAAGAAGGCCTGCCCACGGAAGCCAAGCTCACGAAAGCGGCATAAAAGCTGCATGCTTTTTCATCGCTCGGTCGCGTCACGCGGCCGGGCGGTGAATTCGCTGGATACGGCGGCTTTGCCCTTGGGTATTTCGGCACCACGCAAAGGAATGGGGCATGTCCACCTTCGACGATCCGTTTGATGCTGACCGGAAACTGGCGCGCTCGGGCTGCGCTTGCGGCCAGCATCGATCCGCCGACGAGCACGAGCGGGCGGCGCTGGCGCTACGCTGCGAGCCTGTTCCCACCGAAGAGAAGCGCTACGAAGGTGTTGTCGCCTCGGCAGTCATGCGCGCGATATTTCCAAAGGATGCGGCGCGCCGGGCGTTCCTGAAATCGGTCGGGGCATCCACGGCGCTCGCCGCGATCTCGCAATTCTTCCCGCTTCGCACGGCGAGCGAGGTTTTTGCCGAAGCCGGCACGCCGGAGAAGAAAGACCTCAAAGTAGGTTTTATCCCGATCACCTGCGCGACGCCGATCATCATGGCGGCACCGCTCGGCTTTTATGCCAAGCACGGTCTCAACGTCGAGGTCGTGAAAACCGCCGGCTGGGCCGTGATCCGCGACAAGACGCTGAACAAGGAATACGACGCCGCGCACATGCTGGCACCGATGCCGATCGCGATTTCGCTAGGATTGGGCGCCAACGCCATCCCCTTCACCGTGCCGGCGATCGAGAATATCAACGGCCAGGGCATTACGCTCGCGATCAAGCACAAGGACAAGCGCGACCCGAAAGACTGGAAGGGCATGAAATTCGCCATTCCGTTCGACTATTCGATGCACAATTACCTGCTGCGCTATTATCTCGCCGAGCACGGCCTCGATCCCGATACCGACGTGCAATTGCGTTCGGTGCCGCCGCCGGAAATGGTCGCCAATCTGCGCGCCGACAACATCGACGGCTTCCTCGCGCCCGACAATATCTGCCAGCGCGCGATCTATGACGGCGTCGGCTTCATGCACATCCTGTCCAAGGAGATCTGGGATGGCCATCCCTGCTGCAGCTTTGCGGCAAGCCGCGAGTTCATCACGACGTCGCCCAACAGTTTTGCAGCGCTGACGCGCGCGATCGTCGATGCCACGGCCTACGCGTCAAAAGCCGAGAACCGCAAGCAGATCGCGGAGGCGATCGCGCCGGCGAATTATATCAATGCCCCCGTCACCGTGCTGGAGCAGGTTTTGACCGGGACCTACGCGGACGGTCTCGGTGGCGTCAAAACCGACGCCAAGCGCGTCGATTTCGATCCGTTCCCCTGGCAGTCCTTTGCGGTCTGGATGCTGACCCAGATGAAGCGCTGGGGTCAGATCAAGGGCGACGTCGATTACAAACAGGTGGCCGAACAGGTCTATCTCGCGACCGACACCCGCAAGGTGATGGCCGAAATGGGGCTTGCGCCGCCTACGACCTCCTACAAGTCGTTCTCGGTGATGGGCAAGAGCTTCGATCCGGAAAAGCCGGACGATTATCTCAATAGCTTCAAGATCAGGAAGGCGTCGTGAACGTGGTGGCGCGGATACATTTTCATCCGTCGTCCCGGCGAACGCCGGGACCCATACGCCGTGAAATCTCTTTTGGCACGGTGGCAGATACCTTCTGCTTCAACCAAGGCCGGTGGTTATGGGTCCCGGCGTTCGCCGGGACGACGAGTTGAGGGGCCATACCGCATGACCACCTCGCTCCGTTTCCGTGCCGCGATCGTATCGATCGCGTTGTTTCTTGCCTTCATCGGCATCTGGCATCTCGCCACGCGCAGCACTGGCGCGGTCACCAACATGAGCCCGGAGTATGCAAAACTGATGGGCCTGACGGCGACGCAGGGAAAGTCGGCGATGCCGGGCCCGCTCGATGTCGGCGCAAAACTGTGGGAGCACGTCAAGCGGCCGTTTTACGACAATGGCCCGAATGACAAGGGTCTCGGCATCCAGCTCGGCTATTCGATCGCCCGCGTCGGGCTCGGCTATCTTCTTGCCGTGCTGGTTGCAATCCCGCTCGGCTTCCTGATCGGGATGTCGCCTCTGATCAACCAGGCGCTCGACCCGTTCATCCAGATTCTAAAACCGATCTCGCCGCTCGCCTGGATGCCGCTCGCGCTTTACACCATCAAGGATTCCGGCCTGTCGGCGATCTTTGTCATTTTCATCTGCTCGGTGTGGCCGATGCTGCTCAATACCGCGTTTGGCGTCGCTTCCGTGCGCAAGGAATGGATCAACGTCGCCCGCACCCTCGAGGTCGGCACGTTGCGGCGCGCCTTCACCGTGATTTTGCCGGCGGCGGCGCCGACGATTCTGACGGGCATGCGGATTTCGATCGGGATCGCCTGGCTCGTGATCGTCGCCGCCGAGATGCTGGTCGGCGGCACCGGCATCGGCTACTTCGTCTGGAACGAGTGGAATAACCTCTCGATCACCAACGTCATCATCGCCATTCTCCTGATCGGCCTCGTCGGCATGCTGCTCGACCAGATCCTGGCGCGGTTCACGCACATGGTCACCTTCCCGGAGTGATGCGAGATGGCTGACAAATTCATCTCCATCGAGGGCATCGCAAAGCGCTATCCGGGCGCCGATGGCGGCGAGATCGCGGTGTTCGAAAATCTGTGGCTATCGATGGGGCGCGGCGAATTCGGCTGCGTGATCGGGCATTCTGGTTGCGGCAAGACCACGGTGTTGAACATTCTGGCCGGCCTCGATGCACCAAGCGAGGGCACGGTGATCGTCGACGGCCAGGCGATCGAGGGCACGAGCCTCGACCGCGCCGTGATCTTCCAATCTCATGCGCTATTGCCGTGGCGTACCGTGCTCGGCAATGTCGCCTATGCCGTAACCTCGAAATGGCGCAACTGGGAGCGCGCCAAGGTCAAGGCGCACGCGCAGACTTTCATCGACCTCGTCGGCTTAACGGGCGCGGAGCACAAGCGTCCATCCGAACTTTCCGGCGGCATGAAGCAGCGCGTCGGCATTGCGCGCGCGCTCTCGATCACGCCAAAGATCATGCTGATGGACGAGCCGTTCTCGGCGCTCGACGCGCTGACCCGCGGCACGCTGCAGGACGAAGTGCGCCGGATTTGCCTGGAGACCGGGCAGACCGCGTTCATGATCACCCACGACGTCGATGAAGCGATCTACCTTGCCGACAAGATCTTCCTGATGACCAACGGCCCCGGCGCGGTGCTGGCCGAGATCGTGGAAAATCCGCTGCCGAAGGACCGCGGCCGCATCGATCTGCACCGCCATCCCTATTACTACGCGGTGCGCAACCACATCGTCGATTTTTTGGTGAGCCGCAGCAAGTCATTTGCTACCGACGTTCCGGGTTACGATCCGCGCCATGTGCCGCAGGTCAAGCTCGGCAAATCCGAATTGGTGATCGCGTCGGTGTCCGATGCGCCGCACGAGGAATCAAAACTGGCATCATGGCCGGGACAAGCCCGGACCTGACGAGCAAAAGGGAGACGATACATGAAACGATCCGACCTCACCGAAAAGCTGCTCGACATCAAGCGCGAGAAGGGCTGGAGCTGGAAGCATATCTGCGAAAAGATCGGCGGCTATTCCGAAGTGCTGATCGTCGGCGCCATTCTCGGCCAGATGAAATTGACAAAACCTCAGGCCGCGAACGCCGGCGAATTGTTTGGCCTAAGCAAATCCGAGACCGCGATGCTGAACGAGACGCCGATGCGGGGCGAGGGCATTCCGATGCCGCCGACCGATCCCCTGATCTATCGCTTCTACGAATTGGTGATGGTCAACGGTCCGGCCTGGAAGGCGTTGATCGAGGAGGAATATGGCGACGGCATCATGTCGGCGATCGATTTCGACATGGTGATCGAGCGCCTGCCCAATCCCAAGGGCGACCGCGTCAAGATCACGATGTCGGGCAAGTTCCTGCCTTACAAATATTACGGCGCCAGCGGCAACGTGCCCGAGTATGGCTTCAAGGAGGGGTGACCGAGGCGAATGCGTCGCGAAAATCTTTAATCGGCGCCATCTCGCGAACGAAAGTGAAGGACCCCTTGTCCTTCATCTCGCGAGCGCATCGAAGGAATGCGGCAAGGGCAACGCGCGACAGCGCGCCTCCAACGCTGACGCGTTTCACTCCGGCGGCAGAAAGTTGCTCCAGGGTCAGTGTCGGGTCGGCAAAACCCATCACCAGGTTGAAGGGCTTGCGGAGCGACGACGCCACGGTGCGGATCGTTGCAAGATCGTGCAGGCCCGGAGCGTACAAAACGTCAGCGCCGGCGGCTTCGAACGCCTGCAGCCGCCGAATCGTATCGTCGAGATCTTTGCGACCGTACAGGAAATTCTCGGCTCTGGCCGTTAGCGTGAACGGAATCGGCAGCGATCGCGCGACTTCGACCGCAGCCTGCACCCGCTCGACCGCGAGGGCGAAGTCATAAATGGGCCGCCGCGCATCGCCGGAGGCATCCTCGATCGAGCCTCCCACGGCGCCTGCCTCGGCTGCCAGCCGGATCGCTTCGGCCGCGGCTTGTGGCGCATCCGCGCCACCATTCTCCAGATCGACACTGACCGGCAGGTCGGTGGCCTCCGTGATGACCCGGCAGTTCTCCATGATCGCGTGCCTGGAAGGTGTCGCGAGCCCCATGGTGTTGGCGAGGCCAAGGCTCGTGGTCGCAAGCGCCTCAAATCCCATGGCCGCAAGCAGTTTTGCGGTGCCGGCGTCCCAGGGATTCGGGATGATGAAGGCGCCGGCCTCTCATGCAGCACGCGAAACAGTTCGGCTTTTTCCATCTGGGTTCGCATCTCGGCTCCTGCGCAAAATGGGCTGTTCGTTGGCGTTCCGCGTCGACACATAGAAGTCTTCCAGCCATCAGACAAATTTGTTATTCTTTCCCATCTCATCAGTCTTTTGCATGGCCAGAAAATGGATAGCGACGCCCTCAACACGTTCCTGACAGTTCATCGCGGAGGCGGAATATCGAGCGCTGCGAAGGTCTTGCACCGTTCGCAGCCGGCTATCTCGCGGCGCATCGCATTGCTAGAGGAGGAACTCGGCGTGCCGCTGTTCGAGCGTGTAGCGGGCCGGACGGTATTGAGCGACGCCGGTCGGGTCATGGTGCCTTATGCCGAGCGCGCGGTGGCGGCCGCTCGTGATGCGGAGAATGCGGTTCGTGCGTTGGCGCAGCCGAATTCGGGGCCGGTCGCACTTGCAGTGGTGGGCACTCTTGCGGGTGGCCTTCTGTCGACAATGATGAAGCGCTTCGCCGGCGAGCATCCGGACGTCAATCTTACCTTGCGGACCGCGACCAGTACCGAAGTCAGCGATCTCATCAGGCGCGGCGAAGCGACGATCGGCCTTCGCTATGACCGGGACACGTCACGCGACCTCGACTGCGAACTGCTTTTTGCGGAGCCCCTGCAGGTCGTGTGCGCGCCGGACCACCGGCTGGCGGGCGGTCGTGTCGCGCGCCTTGCTGACCTGCGCGACGAGCGCTGGATCGGGTTTCCCGAGATACCCGGCCGGCGCGAGATCGCTGCGTCGCACGTGTCGGCGCTGTTCCTGACCCACGGTTTGGGCGAAGTCGAGTGGACGCCGGTCGACAGCCTGACAGCGCAGAAGCGCCTGGTGGAAGCCGGTTTCGGTATCGCCCTGTTGTCGGGGAGCCACGTCGCCGAAGAACTCCGTTCGTCCACCATCTCGACGATTCGCGTTGGCGATCTGCTCGCGAAGCACAATATCGTGATGGTGAGGCGACGCGGCGGCTTTTTGAGCGCGGCATCACGCCGACTGCTGGAAATCATTCGTATCGACTACCGAGAGACGACATCGACGCGTCAGCGGGCAGGCAGGCCGAAGCCAGCACGAGCACCGAACTCCAAGCGAGCACGAAAGGGGCAGATCAAGCGATCGCGCGCGCCGTGAAAGCCGTCCGCTACATCCCCGCCTTCACCTGCTTCACGGCTTCCGCCATCAGCTCGTCCATCCTGGCGCCGATCTCCGCTTCCGAGATGGTGATGTCCTTGGCGGTCAGATCGCCCATCACCTTGCGGAGCACGGCTTTCTCGCCGCCTTCGCTGAACTCGGCGGCGACCACGGTCTTGGCATAGTCCTTCGCGGCGTCGCCCGACAATTCCAATTGTTCGGCCGCCCATAGTCCCAACAGTTTGTTGCGGCGGGCTTCGGCCTTGAATTTCTGCTCTTCGTCGAGCACGAACTTCTTCTCGAAAGCTTCCTCGCGCTTGTCGAATGTGGTCATGACCAGGGTTCCGATCCATGCCTAAGAGGTGAGGGCGGCCTCGTTGCGGCAACTCGTCCCGATGCCTACATAACCAGAGGAAATGGCTAAAACAACGGCCTTGAAGCCGCAGGCAGGACGGTAAAACTCCGGTCCAGGAGACCGGATCGATTGTGCTGGGTAGACCAATCGGATAGGTTCGATTCCAGGTCCGGTTCTTGTTCTGTTTCTAGTCCCAGGCCTTCACGGCAGCTCCGTCGTGGGTCGCAATCCCTAGGTCATCCGGAGCACACCAAATTCATGGATTTCAACAACACACGGTACATCCCAATGAGCCGCCGGCGCCGCATTTACGAAGGCAAGGCCAAAGTCCTTTACGAAGGACCCGAGCCCGGAACCCTGATCCAGCACTTCAAGGACGATGCGACCGCGTTCAATGCCAAGAAACACCAGGTGATCGAGGGCAAGGGCGTCCTCAACAACCGGATTTCGGAGTACCTGTTTCAGCACCTCAATGACATCGGGGTGCCGACTCATTTCATCCGCCGCCTCAACATGCGCGAGCAGCTGATCAGGGAAGTCGAGATCGTGCCGCTGGAAGTGGTGGTGCGCAATGTGGCGGCGGGATCGCTGTCGCAGCGCCTCGGCATCGAGGAGGGCACCCAGCTGCCGCGCTCGATCATCGAATTTTACTACAAAAACGACCAGCTCAACGACCCCATGGTCTCCGAGGAGCACATAACCGCATTCGGCTGGGCGACGCCGCAGGAGATCGACGACATCATGGCGCTGGCGATCCGCGTCAACGATTTTCTGACCGGGTTGTTTTTAGGGATTGGCATTCGCCTCGT
>DATBYN010000235.1:0-2373 GCA_036513695.1 Bradyrhizobium sp.
AAGGCGGCTGGTCCGCTGTAGAAGAAGTACAAGAAGCTGGTCGGAAGATATTTGAAGCGGTTGTCGCGCAACGACCAGACCGGCGACCAGTCGATTTTCGCCGAAGGATCGATCGGATCCGGGACCGGCGTTGAATCATGCAGCACAGGTTCATGCCGCGTCCGGATTTGCGCCTCGCTGAACAGCTGGACGTCGTTAGGAAGTATGGCTTCGCCCGGCGCGAAATCCGAAAAGCGTCGCGCCGTCCTGATTTCGTCGCCTTGAAAAATCCCCGAATAGCGCTCGATCGCTTCCATCAGCGCGCTGGCTTCGCCTTGCTCGGCAGTCGAGCCCTTGCCGAAACTGCCACCGCTTAGTCCCGACCTCAGCTGATCGATGTTTTGGGCCGGTGCAGAGAAATTATGCTGCGCGAAAAAATTGGTGTTCATCGGCAGATCGGCATCGATCCGCTCCAGCCGCGTGACCACGCCGGTTAGGGGGCTCACATGCTTGCCGAAGCGCGCAACCGTTGCCCGCGATGACACGGTTCGATATCCGCCGCTGGTCATGATCAGCTTGGCGCCGTCGCCAAGCACGATCGGCTGCGGCGCGCGACGCGGGTTCTGCAGCTTCTTTTGCCCGCAGGTCGGACATTGCGGGCGCGCCGCCACGTAGTGCCTGGCGACGGTCGAGCCCAACAGGTCGAAGCTTACGATGTGATCGCGCAAATCAGTGCGAAAGCCGGACGCGATCGCTTTGGCGGTCTCGACGGCCGCAAACTGGATGGCGCTTTGTCCGAAAATGTTGCGGGCAAGCGGCGAGACGGCGACAGGCCGGGCCGCGCCGCGGTCGAGAAACCCCTTGATCTCTCGATTGCGTATCATGCGGTCGAACAGGCAGTTCCAGCAGGGGCCGTCGCCCGGCTTGAACGCCGGCCCGACCAGCGGAAACACCCCGGAGGGTTGAACCAGCAACCAGTCCGTCTTGTCCGAAACATGTTGCCGGTTCAATTCCGCCAGCCGGCGCTCGAGATAATCATTGACCAGCGTGACCGTCAGGTCCGCAGAACTTTTGACGACGCGGACACCGAGCCCTTTCAGGGCGTCGCCGAGTTCGGCCGCGCCCGCCACGTCGATCGATTGGATGCGGACGCGGCAATTGCCGAGATTTTTCTCCGCCGTCTCGAGCGGCAGGCCGAGGCTGGTCCAGTAACCGGCCACGGTGCGGTCGGCGATAGACGACGCCGCAACTAGATAACGGCGCTCGATCAGCCGCTTCAAAGCTTCTTCGATTTTGTCGGGCGGAAAATTCGGCGCCAATTCGCGATGCAGCGCTTGAACGCTCTTGCCGTCGTTTCCGATTCTCTCGGCAAGCGCGCAATAGAGCGTGCCGTGAAGGAAGAATTTCCGGTCTTCCGAGTAGAGGCATACGACGTCAGGAGGCAGCACATAGGCGGTGAAATTCGGCGCGAACCGCAGGACGTCCTTGCTGTCTTGCCGCGCGGGGCGGGTTTTGCGATCTGTCATGACGTCCATACAGGCATCCCTTCCTATCGCTGCGCGGCGCCGATGCGAGGTGCATGCGCAGGGCATCCGCTCGATCGGCTCAAGCGCTAGCACATTCCACGCGCCCTTAGAGATTCATTGGATGATGATCGAGGTTGGTGATCGGCGGCCGGTTGCGTGCATGCACTCAAACGTCGTCAAGAAAGGCATGACCAAAAGGCAAAATTGGCCGGGTTCGACGAGGTCGACCCGGCCATCACGCATTCATGTGTCGGCTTGAGCAAAAGCGGCCGGGCCTAGCACACCCAGCGGCAAGCTCCCCACGATATGCAGCAGCTACCGTAAACGCCGCAGCCGCCGCAACCCGCGCAACCTACACAGCCTCTGCACCCTCTGCAGCCTCCGCAACCTCTGCATCCTCTGCAGCCGCCGCAACCTCTGCAGCCGCCGCACCCGCAACCCCTGGCCAGCTGTATGCCGCCCTTAGCCGCTGCTGCGTTTTCCTTGTCGAACAGATAGAACGTGGCCAGACTGACGTCGGCGAGTTCTTCTTCACTGAGCATCGTGATCGCCTGGCTCGGCGAGAAGTTATTCGGCTGAACGTCCGCGGTCGGCACGGCCGATGCGGATGCGCCACCCACCAGCGATAAACTCAACCCGGCGGCCCCCAGCGCCGGTACGGCGGCCTTGGTCGCACGCTTCCGCTTCGAAGCTTGCTTCACCCTTGGCATAGTCGCATCCTCCATACCTGTAAAAGAGTTTCGAGTTCAGAGCATCGCGATTGTACGCTCCGCAAAATCACCGCGCAAGACTCGCGACACACACGATCATGCGAGTGATCATGCAACGCCGCGTATTCAGCTTTCATTCATCTTGATGAACGATTTCG
>DATBYN010000236.1:0-3157 GCA_036513695.1 Bradyrhizobium sp.
GGCGAGCGCCTGCATCGCGCTCGCGTCAGGGCCGAGCTCACGGCTGACGTGGCGCGCCTCGATCGGCTGCGTTGGATGGGTCCAGTCATCGATCGGTACCGAGACAAAGGTCGGGCCGCAGGGCGGCTGCATCGCCACATAATAAGCCCGCGCGATCGCCGCCGGCACGTCCTCGGCCCGCGCCGGCTCGACCGAGAATTTGACATAGGGCCGCGGAAATTCCGACGCCCGCTCGGCATACAAAAATGCTTGCAGCGGCAGGATCGAGCGCGCCTGCTGGCCGGCGGTGATCACCAGCGGGGTCTGGTTGCGGTGCGCGGTGTAGATGTTGCCGAGCGCATTGCCGACGCCGGCGGCCGAATGCAGATTGACAAAACCGGCATTGCGGGTGGCTTGCGCGTAACCATCGGCCATGCCGATCACGGAAGCCTCCTGCAAACCCAGTACGTAGTCGATATCGTCGGGCCAATCGGCGAGAAACGGCAATTCCGTCGAGCCGGGATTGCCGAACATTTTTTTCACGCCGAACGCGCGCAACAGGTCGAGCGTTGCATCCTTGACGCTGACGGAAGCACCGGTGGTTTTTGCTGACTTGCGGGACGACAATGTGTGACCTCAAACGTGAGGAGCGAAACGAACAGACTACGTCATTCCGGGATGGAGCGTTAGCACCAGACCTCAGATGCGCAATTGCGCATCGGGGAATCTCGAGATTCTCCGATGTGCAATTGCACATCGTAGTTCGATGCTTCGCATCGCCCCGGAATGACGGTTTGTGATCCTTACCAAACGGCGCTGCCCTTCATGGTTGGCTGGCCGGCCGAATTCGCGGTCCATAGTTCCATGCCACCATCGGTCTTGTTGGCATTGATGGAAAACTCGCTTCCCTCGAACAACGGCTGTAGTCCGCGATAGGAAAATTTCTTCGGCGCCGCGCCGCGATGCAGTTTTGCGGCGAGTTCCACGATAAAGGCCGCCTGCAGCGGCCCGTGAAAAATCAGGCCGGGATAGCCTTCGACCTTGGTGACATAGTCACGGTCGTAATGGATGCGGTGGCCGTTAAAAGTCAGTGCCGAATAGCGAAACAGCAGCACCGGATCGGCCATGTGGCTCTCGCGATGCTGCGCCGCTGGCGGCGGCGCCGGAGTTTTTGCGGGCGCGGTAGCTTGCGCGCCCGACACATCCCGATAGACGATGTCTTGCCGCTCCCGAATGGCCGTTCCGCGCGGTGTCGTCACCAGATGGTCGACCGAGACAAAACACAATGCACCGGTGCTGCCGGTTTTCGCCGTCACATCGGCAATGCGAGAAGTTCGCGTCATCTCATCGCCGACCCGCAACGCATCGAAAAATTCGAGCTCCCCGCCAGCCCACATCCGGCGCGGCAGCGGCACCGGCGGCAAGAAGCCGCCGCGGGTGGGGTGGCCGTCCGGGCCCAGCGCCGACATCGGGAACACCGGCTGCGCCAGGCACCAGTGCACCGTCCACGGCGCCGCATCGCCGGCCTTGGGTTCGCCGACTTCCTGGAACAGCGTGGCGCGCAAGCCTTTTACAAGCTGTGCGGTGACGATGTCGGAGGCCTGGCTGCTGCGGCCGATCCATTGCCGCAAATGATCGAGGTCCAATTTGTCGGTCATGACGATTTGGTCCGGGCTCGAGAGGATTTTGCGACGCCGACGCGCTCGCCGATGCCGGGCACCGCCCCATAATGACGCGGCGCATCGACGACGATCGCAGCCGGCGCCGGGTAGCTGACCGGCCCCGCCGGCGTCGCCACCTCGATACGGCGCAGATGCGGATGATGTGCGAGGTCGGCCATGGTGTTGACCTCGGCAAAGGCGATGTCGGCGTCGGACAGCCGCTCAAGCAGTTCATCGCGGGTCATGGTGGCAAAGATATCGCCGACCGCCTTGTCGGTCTGCGCGCGGTTGCGAACCCGCTCGACCATATTTGCGAATCTCGCATCGTTGGGCAAATCAGGTTGGCCCAGCACATCCGCGCAAAGTTTCTTCCACTCGCGCTCGCTCTGGATCGAAATCAGGATGTCCTTGCCATCCCTCGATCGGAACACGCCGTAGGGCGCGATCGAGGGATGGGCGAGGCCCATGCGTTTCGGCGGATTGCCGGCTTCGGCATTGAGCAGCGGCACCGTGAGCCAGTCGGCCATCACGTCGAACATCGAAATCCGGATATCGGCGCCCTTGCCGTGCCGCCCGCGCGCGATCAGCGCTTCCAGGATCGCCGCATGGGCGGTAGCGCCGGTCGCGATATCGACGATCGAAAGGCCGACGCGGGAAGGACCGTCCGGCCCGCCGGTGATGGAAGCGAGCCCGCTCTCGGCCTGGATCAGGAGGTCATAGGCCTTGCGATCGGCATAGGGGCCGTCATCGCCATAACCCGAGATGGTGCAGCAGATCAGTTTTGGGTAATCCTTCTTCAGCCGCTCCAGCGAGAAGCCGAGCTTGTCCATCGAGCCGGGTTTTAGATTCTGCAGCAACACGTCCGCGCCGGCGATCAGCTGCTCGAGGTTTTGCCGCCCTTCGTTGGTGGCGAGATCGATGACCACCGAATCCTTGCCGCGGTTGAGCCAGACAAAATAGCTGCTCTGCCCCCTGGCCGCGGCATCATAGCCGCGTGCAAAGTCGCCCTCGGGCCGCTCGACCTTGATGACATGGGCGCCGGCGTCCGCCAGTCGCGAGCTGCAGAACGGGGCGGCGACCGCCTGTTCGACGGCGATGACGGTTAGTCCCTCAAGCGGCAGCATGTTGGTTTCTCAGTAGGAGCGCGGCATGCCCAGCACATGCTCGGCGAGAAATGACAGAATGAGATTGGTCGAGATCGGCGCCACCTGATAGAGCCGGGTCTCGCGGAATTTGCGTTCGACGTCGTATTCTTCGGCGAAACCAAAACCGCCATGGGTCTGCACGCAGGCGTTCGCAGCCTCCCAGGAGGCATCGGCCGCCAGCATTTTTGCCATGTTGGCCTCGGCGCCGCAATCGAGGCCGGCTTCGTATTTGCGGGTGGCTTCCTTCACCATCAATTCGGCCGCGCGCATCGATGCGTAGGCCTTTGCGATCGGAAACTGGATGCCTTGGTTCTGGCCGATCGGCCGGCCGAACACGGTGCGCTCCTTGGCATAGGCGGATGCCTTGGCGAT
>DATBYN010000237.1:0-22198 GCA_036513695.1 Bradyrhizobium sp.
CCCTCCAAGTCCTTGGCACGGGCGGCGAGGTTTTTGCGCTCGGTCTCAAGTTGCGTGCAGTTATACAAATCGTATTTGGCGGGATCGACGAAGGCGCCGGAGGCAAAGCTGTCTCCCAGATTCGCGCAGCCGGCGAGCCCGATGCCAGAGACAAACAGCGCCATCACGGCGGCCGCGCGCAACCGCGGCCGCGAAGAACAAACAAGAGCGATCATGCGGCCTTCATAAACGGACAACATTGAGGTTGCGTAAAGCAGGCGCAGATGTCCGCATTGAGGCTTTGCGTTAAGTCCCTTGCTCCCTTATGGAAGGGGCGCGTTCCTCGGGCGATCCTCATTCCACTTCCCCAGGAAACGCGCTAAGCATCTGATTTGACGACCAAAG
Source organism: Bradyrhizobium sp. (assembly GCA_036513695.1). GTDB lineage: Bacteria > Pseudomonadota > Alphaproteobacteria > Rhizobiales > Xanthobacteraceae > Bradyrhizobium. The sequence goes on from DATBYN010000237.1 coordinate 385, forward strand.
CGGACGTGGCGGAATTGGTAGACGCAAGGGACTTAAAATCCCTCGATGGCAACGTCGTGTGGGTTCGAGTCCCACCGCCCGCACCAAAACAAATACGTTAGTCGCGCAGTGGCTTCGATCCGTTTAATCCCCGGGATAGCTTCGCGGAATAGCTCGATACGCTTGCCGTTGAGCTCCGTGCCGTAGAGGGTAACGCCGGTGAGGTTACCGCCGGGTCTCGCAAAACTGGCCACCACGCCGAGCCGCGCAGGGTCCCCGGCGGTTGCCATCACGATCGGTATTCTTGTCGTAGCCCGCTTCGCCGCAAGCGCCGGCGGCGTCGCTACGGTGACAATGAACAGCTGATTTTGTGGCCGATTGACGTCGTCTCGGCGACGACGTTACGTGGCCACTGACGATGAGCGCCGAAGGCCAGGACGCATCCGCGGCTAATTCAGCGGCAGCCACACAATCCCGCACGGGCCGTTACAGCCATTGCAGTGAGCTGGCTGGTCGAAAGTGCTGGCCAGCTGCCATTCCTGCGCTTCATTGCTCCACTGCGCGATGGCGTGCGAGACGATGTCGTCCGACTGGCAGCTCGAGCAGACCGGTGTTGACCTGGTCGCTCGCCAGTTGGCCATTGCTGCCCGTTCGCGATGTGCCGGTTCTCGTTGTACCGGTTCTGCGTTTGAGTTGAACGGATTGAGAAGTAAGGCCTCTCGCATATTATTCCCCTGACGGCTTGAACCCGGGCTTCCGCCCGGCCGAGCTTAACTCCGGAGTGATGAGCGCGTCTCGATCGGACTCTCTCGTTAACGTGGATTGTTGCGTTTTGATCGTCACCTGTGGCGCGGTGAGCACAGCAATGCGGTTACTGCACCGCACGCTATCCCTTCACAAACACCACCACGCCATTCGCCGGTATCACGATCGGAGCGGATGCCACAAATCCGTGTAGGCCTCTCCCCTCCGCGATCACGGCGCCGCCATTGCCCGCTACCTGCGGATTAACAAAATGGTCGTAGGCGTCGCTGTTGAAGCGCTCCTTCCAAAGGCCCGGGGACGGAAATCCGAGTTCGTAGCTACTCCATGTCGTCTCGGCGAACGAGGCGACCACGATGACGTCGTCACCGGTCCCCTCGCGCCAGCGATGATAGGCGATCACGCGATCGCTGTCCGATTGATAGAACGCGCGAACGTTGTCGCTGCGCAACGCCGGCAGATCGCGGCGCAGGCGAATGAGGTCCTTTGTAAATTGCAGATGATCGCGCATGCTGGAATCCTGGGGCGCGTCGAGGCCATCCCATGACAACAGGTTCGGCCCGCGCAGATCGACATCCCATGGCTTGTCTTCCAAAAATTCCTGACCCATGAAAATCTGGGGAATGCCGGGCGCGGTCAGGAGAATGGCGCTCGCCACCCGGCTGCGGCTTCGCGCGTACCAGGAGCGGTGGTTGGACGAATCGGCCAGCGTCGGCAGCCGCGGGTCGCGGCCCGCCAGCACGAGATCATGGTTTTCTGCGCAGGTCACGGCGCGCCAGGGGTGGTCGAAACCGGGCGGGTAAAGCGCAGCCGCGATCGCCGACACCGGCACAGTGGCGCTCGCTCCCCCTGATGCGGCGCCGACGGCGTCACGCAGCATGCGGCGGAGATAATCGTGCTGCACCACATCAAAACCCATGCCGCCCGCATCCGCCGGCGCGACGACGGGAAGCGGCGACGCCGGAATGTCCGGAAAGCGCCCGGCCCAGAACTCTGCGTTCTGCAGGATGCGGTTGCTATAGCCGCGCAGGTTCGACGTCAGCGCCCGGCAGAATTGCCAGCCGCCGCCTTGATTGGTCGAGATCAGCGTCGAGATTTCGTCGTAGCGGAAACCATCGGCATGGAACTCTTCGAGATAATAGCGCGCATTGTCGATCAGGAATTTTGATACTTCGTCGTTCCACAGCGCGAAGGCCAGCCCGCCGGTGCCGCGATCCTGATCAGTGAAATAGAGGCTGTCATTGTTGTTGCCGCGATCTTGGCGGCGATCCAAGTAGTACAGGCAATTGTCGTCGAATTTTCCGTCGATCGAGAATCCGCCGGCGTGGTTGTACACCACGTCGAAGATGACCGCGATGCCGTGGAGATGGCAGAGGTCGACCAGCGCCTTGAGCTGCCCGGGTGCGGACTGGATGTCCGTAAGCCGGATCGGGGATCGGCTCTTCGCCGCGTAGAGCGCATTGAGCCGTTCAAGATAGAACGGCAAATTCGCAACCGCGATGTAGGGGAAGTCGGGCGAGAACAGGTCCGCGCCGGCATAGCCCATGTTCGGATTGGCCTCCTGCTCGTCGACCGGGAGCGGCTGCAGCACATTGATGCCGAGCTCGGCGAGGTATGGAATCTTCAGCGCAACGTCGAGGAAGTTCGAGGGCACGCCGGGCTTGGCAATCGCAAACGTTCCGATATGCAATTGGTAGACGATCATGTCGGAAAAATCCGGCGTGACGAAATCCTGGTCGTGCCAGGGAAAGCTGCGAGCGCGCAGGATGCAAAAGCAGTTCGGAAAGCCGTCTGGCTCGAGTTCGCGCGCGTAAGGATCGCGCTTGTTACCGCTCGAGCCTGCGCCCTGAACCCAGAAGCGATAGCGGTCGCCATCGCGCGCGCCGTCCTGGTATCCGGTCCAGTAGCCCCGCGCATCCTTTTGCAGCCGACGGTCGTCGGTGAGCTCGTCGAAAACCTGTCCGCCAAAAATGCCGTGCAGATAAACCGCGTCAGCTGCCGGCGCCCAGACCCGGAAGGTGGCGCCGTCGGCACCAAGCGTCGCGCCGTTCGGTGTTTGCGGAGAGATCTGCGCTTGGGAAAGCACGGCTTGCTCTTGTTACAATATCGTCATCGACGCTTGTTTTATTATAGCAGCATTTCGATGCATTCAGGCCCCGGAACACACTTCCGGCGGGTGTTCTGCGGCCTATACGCTATTCTACTACAGCATATTTACTTTGCAAGATTCATCCTCAGGATGCATGATGAAGATCCGCGGCTCAAGCGCGGACGCAAGGCGTCTTCCGATAACCACCGACATATCGGACGCACGAAATATCCGACGCAATTGCCGGTCTTGATCAGGCGCCGCGGCGGAATCGAAAAATCGGCCCCGATGTTTTGACCGGCATGGCTTTGCTCAACAAAATTTCAGGAGGAAGATTCGATGGCCAAGAAATCCAAAAAATCCAAGAAATCCAAAAAATCCAAGACTCCCAAGCGGCGCGCCAAAAAGGCCGCCGCTGCAAAAAAGACGACGCCACGCAAAACGGCTACGCCACGCAAGACGGCGACGCCGTTGCGGTTTGCCCAACCATTTTTCACAGCGACGCCCCCGGCGCAGCGCGCGGTCAGCCCGGCGACCAACACGACAAACCTGCGGCAGTTCGCCTCGCAAAAACTCGGGCCGATCCCCAAGCCGACGCGCGGCCCGACGATGCAGTTGCAGGACATCATAGGCCAGCCGGGGACCGATGAAATCCTGGCTGCCGGCGCCATCAAGTTTCACGCCATGGGCGACACCGGCCGGCCGGGCGGCGCCAATACGCAGCAGGAGCAGGTGGCTGACGGCATGACCGGCGATTACAACCCCACCGCCGGCGGACACAATCCGGCCTTGCTGCTTCATCTCGGAGACGTCATTTACGGCCACGACAAGGCTCAACTTTATCGCGACGAGTTTTATCGGCCGTATATGAAATATCCCGGCAAGATCATCGCGATCGCGGGAAACCACGATGGCGAAATATTCGCCGGCACCGATCCGGTCGCGCTCAAGGAATTCCTCAACAATTTTTGCGCCGCAAGCGCCGTGGTTCCCCAGACCGCGGCAGATGTCCGCATCTTCCGGGAAACGATGATACAGCCCGGCGTCTACTGGATGTTGCAGGCCCCGTTCGTGAACGTCATCGGGCTCTATTCCAACATCGCGGAAGGTCCGGGCAACCTGCTCGGCGCCAACAACGACGATCAGCAGATCAAATGGCTGACCAAGACATTGGCAGGCCTCAAGCAATCAGGCGACAACAAGGCGCTGGTGATCGCGACCCACCATCCCGCCTTCAGTTCCGGGGGCCACAGCGGCAGCCCGGACATGCTGGCCCAGATCGACAAGGCCTGCAACGACGCCGGCATCACGCCGCACGCGATGCTCGCCGGTCATTCGCACACCTATCAGCGCTACACGCGAACGACCAGAATTGGCGGCGCCAGCGTGCAAATTCCCTATGTGGTGGCGGGGTGCGGCGGCCACGCGGAATCGGCGGTGACAGCGGCAACCGGGCAGCATATCGGGGATACCGTCTTTGAAAAATCGCTGCAGGGCTATGGCTATGTCGTGGTGACGGCAACCAAGACGCAGGTCTCGATCGAAATGTTCGAGACCACGAATGGGGTCAAGAAGTCATTCGACAAGGCCACGGTCGACATTGCCAGTCACCACGTGAGCTAGTCCCGTCAAGCGGAGGCCTTCAGGCGAACGACGCTCTTCTGCGCCGACGACCCGACGTAGAAGAGCGACCTATTTCGATCACGCCGCTTGCGCCATCTCCGACACCCGCTCCCACGTCGTCGCCTGAAAACTCGGCCGCGCTTCCATCCGCGCCAGCCACGCGACGAGGTTTTGCCGTGGCGCTCCTAATTCGGCCCATTCCGGCGTGTCCTTGAAGAAGCCGACGGCCGGCGCGACCAGGAGGTCGGCGAGCGAGATGGCGTCGCCGGTGAAGAAGGCTTGCTCGCCCAAAAGCCGCGCCAGCTCCTCGAACACCGCGCGAGCCTTCGGCATCGCTGCTTCGATCGCCGCTTCGTCAGGCTTAAGCCCCATCACCCGCGGCCCCACCACGCGGTGGAAGACGATGACATTGCCAACACCGTGGAACAGGTACCAATCATTCACATTCATCACCTGATCCATGCGCGCGGCGCGCTTTGGATCGGCAGGCGTGAGCGCGGGCGCCGGCAGCACGCGGTCGAGGTAACGCAGGATCGCTTGCGTCTCGTAAAGCATGAAGGCGCCGTGCTGCAGCACCGGCACCCGGCCGAAGGGATGCCGGGCCAGGTGTTCGGGCGAGCGTAGCGTGCCCGGCGTCACCGGCGAAAGCCGATAGGATGCGCCCTTCTCGTGCAGCATCGCCAGCGTGGTGCGTCCGAACGGACTGCCGGGAATGGAATGGACGATGAATTCCGACATGACGACCTCCTGTATTAAGGTTTGATCCCGCAACTTCAGCTCTTGCGCAGCTCCGCTTCCTTGACAAAACGTTCCAACAGGCCGGGCCAGCCGCCGTCGACATCCTTGCGCATCGATGCGCCGTCTTCCGCCCCCATGGTTTCGAACTTGTGGTGCAGCAGCTCGACCTCGGTCACATCCGGCCCGTCGGCGGAAAAGCGCACGTCGACTTCCGATTTCATCGCCTGATCCGGCTTCCATTGCGCGTTGACCTGCCAGACCATCACGAGACGATGCGGCGGCTCCCAAACCGTGATGGTGGCAACTGAGGTCTCGGTGCCGTCGTCTGCGATCTCGAGCCAGCGCCCGCCGAGCCGCGGCTCCATCAAGACCTTTTGGATCGGCTTCTTGCCGACGCCAAAGTCGTAGGGCCACCAGCGCGTCAGACCGCTGGTAAAGACGTCGAACGCGTGCGCAATCGGTGTGTTGACGCGAATTTTTTTGCGAACGGGTGCTATGACGATCGTCTCGTTCATTCATTTACTCCTTCGAGCCTTGTGGGATTTTTCTGCCTCCAACTTAAAGGCCTCCAGCGCATCGCCCCAAAAGCTGTCGAGCCATTCGCGCAGTTCCATCAGGCCCTCCCGCCTAAACGAATAGATCCGGCGCACGCCCTGGCTGCGCTCCTCGACCAGGCCGGCGTCTTTCAAAACCTTTAGATGCTGCGACACCGCTGGCCGGGAGACAGGCAAGCCGGCAGCGATGACGTTCACCGCACGCGGCCCGGCACGCAGGCGCTCGAAGACTTTTCGCCGCGTCGGGTCGGCGAGCACAGCCAGGGCATTTCCGTAAGCCATGGCTAACGGTAAGCCATGGCTTACACAATTGTCAAGCCGGCTTCGCGCCGTGCCGAAGCTTCTGCGGCACAAAAGCAAAACGGCGCCGCTCCAAGAGCGGCGCCGCAAGGCAGAAATTCGATACGGAGTTGCAATACGGAATTGGGTACGGCAGCGCGGCCCTGCCCTCACTCCGACTTGTCGATATTCCAAAAGATCGGCGTTGCCGGACCGTCGAGCACGCCGGACAGCGATTTACGCCAGGCGCTCGGCGCCAGATATTGGCCGAGCGGGATGTAGATCACCTGGTCGTAGACTTCGGTCTGGATGTCGGATGCGATCTTCTTCTGATCCTCAGGCGTCGATGCGCGCACGAATTGGTCGCGCAGCGCTTCCACCTTGGCGTCCTCCGCCCAGCCGAACCAGCCGCCGTTCTTGCCACGGCCACCGACGCAGATATTTGCGACGGGGTTCACCACGTCGGCGCCGGCCCAGTTGGTGAAGAACATGTTCCAGCCGCCCTCCTTCGGCGGCTTCTGGCTGGTACGGCGGGTGACGACGGTCTGCCAGTCGGTGGCCTGCACGTCGACCTTGAAACCGGCATCGCGCAACAATTGCGCCGCGACGATCGGCTGCGCCTTCAGCGTCACGACATCGCCGGGCGCCATGATGACAATAGGTGTGCCATCATAGCCGGATTCGGCGAGCAGCTTTTTTGCTGCCGCCATGCCGTTACCCTTAACCAGCATCTCCGAGCCGACATCGGTGGCGAGCGGCGTGTCGCAAACGAACACCGCACCGCATATTTTGTAGTATTCGGGATTGCCGACCAACGCGTCCAACACGTCCTTCTGGTTCAGTGCCATCAAGGCAGCGCGGCGGACTTTCACATTGTCGAAGGGCGGAAACAGAAAATTCATCCGCCCGACCGTCTGGAAGCCGAGCTTGTTCAGGGTTTCGACTTTCAGGTCCGGGTTGGCGGCCAGCACCGGCAAAATATCCCAGGACGGATTTTCCATGAAATCGATATCGCCGGATTGCAGCGCGTTCATCGCGGTCTGCGCATCCGCCATCGTGATCCATTCGACGCGATCGACCTTCACGACCTTAGCCCCGGCGGTCCAGCTCGGCGGCTCCTTGCGCGGCACATAATCCTTGTTCTTCTCATAGACCGCCTTCACGCCGGGCTGGAATTCAGCCTGCACGAACTTGAACGGGCCGGAGCCGATCTGTTCCTTGATCTGCTGGCCGGGCGGCGTCTCCGCGAGCCGCTTCGGCATCATGAACGGCACCAGCGACGACGGTTTGCCAATCGACTCCAGCACCAGGCCGTAGGGTTCTTTCAGTTTCAGCACGATGGTTTTTGCGTCGGGAGCCTCGATACTGGCGGTAAAATCCATCAGCTTCTGGCCCATGCCGTCATTCTTGCCCCAGCGCTTGAGCGAGGCCACGCAATCTTCCGCCGTCACCTGTGTGCCGTCATGCCATTTCAATCCGTCGCGCAATGTAAAAGTGTAGGTCAGCTTGTCGTCGGAGACTTTCCAGTCCGCCATCTGCGGCTGGATCTTGAAATTGGCATCGGTCGCGAGCAGCGTGTCGTAAACCATGTAGCCGTGGTCGCGTGTGATGTAGGCGGTGGTAAATCCGGGATCGATGACGCGCAGGTCGGAATGCATCACCGCAGTGATGGTCTTGCCGGCGGCGATCGCCCGCGACGGCAACGCTTGCGCCAGCGCCGCCAGCGCAATAGCCGACGCGATCATGGGGCGCTTCCAGCGCGAGATGTGGAACATTCTGATCTCTCCTGACGTGAAACCGGTCAAAGGCCGGTCATTTGTTATGCATGCGGGCCGTTATTTAGGCGCACTAACACGCTGCAAATCCTCAAGTTTTGAGACTTGCACCAAGCGCACGGCGCGTCAATCGGGTTTTGGTGCATGACTTCCGCGCCTCGCAGCCGGCTGACGGCCGCGCATGTTTCACTTTACAAATCGCCTCCCGATCCTTCTCGTACGCCTTGCGTCGATAGCGACGCAGCCGAAATATCCCGCTCAAAAGCCAAAGAGAATTCCGATGAACCCTGCCAACCTTCCGTTTGATTCCGAGACCATGCTGCAGGGACTGCGCACTTGGGTCGAATGCGAGAGCCCGACATGGGACGCAGCCGCGGTCGAACGCATGCTCGACATCGCCGCGCGCGACATGGCGATCATGGGCGCATCGATCGAACGCATCGCCGGACGGCAGGGTTTTGCGGGCTGCGTCCGCGCGCGCTTTCCGCATCCCAAACAAGGCGAGCCGGGAATTCTGATCGCGGGCCATTTCGATACTGTTCACCCGATCGGCACCCTGGAAAAACTGAAATGGCGGCGCGAGGGAAATAAATGTTACGGCCCGGGCATCTTCGACATGAAGGGCGGCAGTTACCTCTCGCTGGAAGCAATCCGGCAATTGGCGCGCGCTTCCTTCACGACGCCGCTGCCGATCACGGTGTTGTTCACCCCTGACGAGGAAGTCGGCACGCCGTCGACGCGCGACATCATCGAGGCGGAGGCCGCGCGCAACAAATATGTGCTGGTGCCCGAACCCGGCCGGGCCAATAACGGCGTCGTCACCGGGCGTTACGCGATCGCGCGGTTCAATCTGGAAGCGACGGGAAAGCCGAGCCATGCCGGCGCGCTACTGTCGTCGGGCCGCTCGGCGATCCGCGAGATGGCGCGCCAGATCATCGCCATCGACGCCATGACCACCGATGACTGCACTTTCTCGGTCGGCGTCGTGCATGGCGGCCAATGGGTCAATTGCGTCGCCACCACCTGCACCGGCGAGGCGCTGAGCATGGCCAAGCGCCAGCCGGATTTGGATCGCGCGGTGGAGCGGATGCTGGCGCTGTCCGGCACCGCCAATGACGTGACGTTTAAGGTGACGCGCGGCGTCACGCGGCCGGTGTGGGAGCCGGCTGCTGCGACCATGGCGCTGTATGAAAAAGCCCGCAGTCTGGCCAAGTCGATGGGCCATGAGCTTCCCCACGCCAGCGCCGCCGGCGGCTCAGATGCCAATTTTACCGGCGCGATGGGAATCCCGACGCTGGACGGATTGGGCGTTCGGGGCGCCGATCCGCATACGCTCAATGAACATATCGAAGTCGACAGCCTCGCCGAGCGCGGCCGCCTGATGGCGGGACTATTGGCGACGCTGGAGTGATGAACATGCGCGCCCCGCGCGCGATCGTCATCCTGAGGAGCGGCCGCTTGGCCGCGTCTCGAAGGATGGCCACTTGCGCCCGTGGTCTGTCATCCTTCGAGGCTCGCAAGGGCTGGCACCTCCAGCGATGAGCGCAATTGCGCTCACGCAGGGATGACGATGGCACAGGAATTGCTAAAACTGGCGTCTGGGCGACGGAGTACGAGAGTGGCATCATAATGGATTTCTGCAGCGTTCCGCGAACTCGCACCGTCGTCCCTGCGAAAGCAGGGACCCATAACCACCGGCCTGCGTCGTCGTTCCGAACGGCTGCTCCAGCATCCTATCGAGAGTCCCCGGCGTATGGGTCCCTGCCTTCGCAGGGACGACGGAGAGGGTGCGCCTGATGCTCGGATACCTGCTTCGCCGCGTTCTTGCTGCCATTCCCGTGATGGGGGTGGTGGCGCTGTTTGTGTTTCTGCTGCTGCGGCTGACGCCCGGCGATCCCGCCGCGATCCTCGCCGGCGACAATGCAACGCCCGAGCAGCTCGAGCGTATTCGTGTGTCGCTCGGATTGCACGAGCCGCTCTACACCCAATTTTTCACCTGGATCAACAAGCTGCTGCACGGCGATCTCGGCGTGTCCCTGATCTCCAACGTGCCGGTCCTGAAAATGATCAGCCAGCGCATCGAGCCGTCGATCTCGATCGCGCTCTCGACCATTATCCTCTCGATCGTGATTGCGGTGCCGCTCGGCGTGATCGCGGCGTGGAAACACGGCACCTGGATCGACCGTTTTGTCATGGGATTGTCGGTCGTGGGCTTCTCGGTCCCGGTGTTCGTGATCGGTTACGTGCTGATCCAGATTTTTGCGATCGACCTGCGCTGGCTGCCGGTGCAGGGGTTTAAGAGCATCACCGCGGGCTTCGGGCCGTTCCTGGAACGCGTCATCCTGCCGACCTGCACGCTGTCCTTCATCTATGTCGCCTTGATCGCACGGATGACGCGCGCATCGATGCTGGACGTGCTCGGCGAGGATTACGTGCGCACTGCTCGCGCCAAGGGCATCAATGAAACCGCCGTGTTGCTCCGGCACGCGCTGCGCAATGCCGCGGTGCCCGTCATCACCGTGATCGGGACTGGATTTGCGCTCCTGATCTCCGGTGTCGTCGTCACCGAAAGCGTGTTCAACCTGCCCGGAATCGGGCGCCTCACCGTCGATGCCGTGCTGGCGCGCGACTATCCGGTGATCCAGGCGATGATCCTTCTGACCTCGGGCATCTATGTCGCGGTCAACCTCTTGATCGACGTCGCCTACACTTTGCTTGACCCCAGAATTCGTTATTGAGGTTCGGCACCTATGGCGATCGAAACCCTCCCCGAACCGACGATACCGATCACCACGCCGTTCCGGCCGGGGCTCGGATTTCTCACGGCGACGCCGATCATTGCGGCGGCCACCATCTGCCTTGCGCTGGTGATCCTGTCCGCCGTGCTGGCGCCGTGGCTTGCGCCGCACGATCCCCTGCTGCTGGCGCCGGCGCAGCGCCTAAAGCCTGCCAGCGCGCAGTTCCTGCTCGGCACCGACGGTTACGGCCGCGACGTGCTGTCGCGCATTCTCTATGGCGGCCGGATCTCGATGCTGATCGGCCTCGGCGCTGCCGTCATCTCTATCGGCATCGGGCTGTTCATTGGCCTCATCTCCGGCTTCTTCAAATGGGTCGACGCGGTCATGATGCGGGTGATGGACGGATTGATGGCGATCCCGAGCATCCTGCTGGCCATTGCCGTGGTCTCGCTGTCGGGCGCGACCCTGATGACGGTCATGATCGCGATCACCATCCCCGAGATTCCGCGCGTGGCGCGATTGGTGCGCTCAGTGGTGCTGTCGGCGCGCGAGGAGCCTTACGTGGAGGCTGCAATCTCCGTCGGCTCGAGCCTGCCGAAAATCATGTGGCGGCATCTCATGCCGAACACGATTGCGCCCCTGATCGTGCAAGGCACTTACGTCTGCGCGTCCGCCGTTCTCACCGAGGCGATCCTCTCGTTCCTCGGCGCCGGCATCAGCCCGGAGACGCCCACCTGGGGCAACATTATGGCCGAGGGCCGCGCCTATTTTCAAATAAAGCCGTCGCTGATCTTTTGGCCGGGGCTGTTGCTGTCGATCGCGATTCTGAGCGTCAATCTGATCGGCGACGCCGCGCGCGATGCGCTCGATCCCCGCATGAAGCAGCGGGAGGGCGGCAAGTGACACCCCGTCATTGCCTGCGACAAACGCGAAGCGTTTGCGCAAGGGAGCACTTGCGACGAAGCAATCCAGTCCTTGCTGGGATCGATGGATTGCTTCGCTTCGCTCGCAATGACGGGGAGAGAACGGCGGCATGACCAACATCGTCCTCGACATCAACAATCTCGTCGTCGGCCTCGGAAAGAACCCGAAAGCCCCGCGCATCATCGACGGCATTTCGCTGCAGGTGCGCGAGCGCGAGACGCTGTGCCTGGTCGGCGAAAGCGGCTCGGGAAAATCCGTTACGTCGCTGACCGTGATGGGGTTATTGCAGAGGGGCTCGCTGGTGCCGTCAGGCGGCAGCATAAAACTGGTCGGCGAAGAGCTGCTCACCGCCTCTGACCGCCGCCTGCGGCAGTTGCGCGCCACCACCATGGCGATGATCTTTCAGGAGCCGATGACAGCGCTCAACCCGGTAGTCCCGGTCGGCCGCCAGATCGACGAAGTGCTGCGGGTCCATACCAATCTTGACCCGCGGGCCAGGCGCAAGCGCATCCTCGCGATGATGGAACAGGTTCGGCTGCCCGAGATTGAACGGATTTTCGGCTCCTTCCCGCATCGATTGTCGGGCGGCCAGCGCCAGCGCATCATGATCGCGATGGCGCTGGTACTGGAACCAAAACTTCTGATCGCGGACGAGCCGACCACGGCGCTCGACGTCACCACGCAAAAGCAGATCCTCACGCTGATCCGCGACCTGCAAAGGGATCACGGCACCGCCGTGCTGTTCATTACCCATGACATGGGCGTGGTCGCCGAGATCGCCGACCGTGTCGCGGTGATGCGCCACGGGCAATTGGTCGAGACCGGCGCGCTCGACACCATCCTGCGCGCGCCCACCATGGAGTACACCCGCAATCTGCTCTCCGCAGTGCCGAGCCTGGTGCCGCGCCGGCCGCGCGCGGAGTCCAGGGAGCCGGTGGTGCTGGAGGCCAACGAACTCGGCAAAGTCTATCGCGAGCGCTCCTTCTTCGGTGGCACGCGCGAGGTGGTGGCGGCCAAGGAGGTCACGCTAACCTTGCGCAAGGGCCGCACGCTCGGCATTGTCGGCGAAAGCGGCTCCGGCAAATCGACGGTGGCGCGCTGCATCGTGCGGTTGATCGATCCGACATCCGGCGGCGTTCGCCTGGGCGGGCGCGAAATCTCCAAACTGTCGCGACGGCTATTACAGCCGCACCGCAAGCGGATCCAGATCATCTTCCAGGATCCTTATCGTTCGCTCAATCCGCGCATCACGGTCGGCGAGAGCATCGCCGAGGGCCCGATCAATTACGGCATGCCGCGGAAGGAAGCGCTGGCGAAAGCGCGCGAACTATTGGAATTGGTAGATCTGCCGCCCGACGCCATCTCGCGCTATCCGCACCAATTCTCCGGCGGCCAGCGCCAGCGCATCGCGATTGCGCGTGCACTCGCGCTTGATCCGGACGTGCTGGTGGCGGACGAAGCGGTCTCGGCGCTCGACGTCTCGGTTCAGGCGCAGGTCTTGGAACTGCTCGACGAAATCCAGACCCGGCTCGGCATCGCGCTGTTGTTCATCACCCACGATCTGCGCGTCGCCGCCCAAATCTGCGACGACGTCGCAGTGATGCAGCATGGCCGCATCGTCGAACAGGGACCGGCGGCGCAGGTCCTGACCCATCCGCAACAGGCCTACACACGGCAATTGCTCGAGGCAGCCCCCGGACGGGAATGGGATTTTGCGAATTTTAAGCCGGTGATGGCGGCCGGTGCGGCATAATCACCGTCACTGCGAACGCGGAAGCGTAGCCCGGATGGAGCGAAGCGAAATCCGGGACAGTTGTGCCGCGGTGGAGCTTTCCCGGATTGCGCTTCGCTCCATCCGGGCTACGTCTCCAAGCAATTCCGAAACGGTGCGAAGCCATGCGCGAGCGGATTGCTTCGTCGCTTGCGCTTCTTGCAATGACTATTCTAACGTCGCGCGCACGAACAATCGACTGAGACAGAATTGATGACCCGTATCGCCGTTGGCGCCTTCCTGCACGAGACCAATACTTTCGCGCCGACGAAGGCGACCTATGACGCCTTCATGCATTGGCCCACGATGGCCCGCGGCGGCGACGCACCTAGGGTAAAGCACACGGTCAATGTCGGGCTGGCCGGCTTTGTCGAGCGGGCAGAGGCAAACGGCTGGGAGATCGTTTCCACGGTCGCATGCTCCGCGAGCCCCTCGGCGCATGTCACCGAAGATGCCTTCGAGCGCATCGTCAAGGTAATGATCGAGGGCATCGCGGCGGCGGGGCCGCTCGACGCCGTCTATCTCGACCTGCACGGGGCCATGGTCACTGAACATTTCGACGACGGCGAAGGCGAAATCCTGGCGCGGGTGCGAAAGGCGATCGGCAACGACCTGCCGCTGGTGGTCAGCCTCGACCTGCACGCCAATGTGACGCCTGAAATGGTCGGGTATGCGGATGCACTTATCGCCTATCGCACCTATCCGCATGTCGACATGGCTGATACCGGCCGCGCCGCCGCGAAGCATCTCGAACTGCTGCTGCGGACCAAGCAAAAATTTGCGAAAGCGTTCCGGCAATTGCCGTTCCTGATTCCGATCAGCTGGCAATGCACCAACGACCATCCCACCAAGGGCATCTATCAGAAGCTCGCGGCACTGGAGAGCGACGCGGTGCCGACGCTTTCCTTTGCGCCGGGCTTTCCGGCCGCGGATTTTGCGCATTGCGGGCCGAGCTTGTTCGCCTATGGCAAGACGCAGGCCGACGCGGATGCGGTAGTGGATAAACTCGCCGCGCTGATCGAGAGCCACGAAGACGATTTCGACGGCCGCATCTACACGCCCGACGAGGGCGTGCGCCACGCCATGGAACTGGCGAAGACCGCCAAGAAACCCGTCGTGATCGCCGACACCCAGGACAATCCCGGTGCTGGTGGCGATTCCGACACCACCGGCATGCTGCGCTCGCTGGTGCGTAACAACGCCCAGCGCGCCGCGATCGGCGTGATCTATGATCCCGCTTCCGCCAAGGCCGCGCATGCCGCGGGCGTCGGCGCCACCGTGACGCTAGCGCTCGGCGGCACATCGGGCATCCCGGGCGACGCGCCCTATCAAGAGACTTTCATGGTCGAGAAATTGTCCGACGGGAAGTTCCGGGCGCCCGGCCCCTATTACGGCGGCCGCGAGTTGGACATGGGGCCGTCGGCGTGCCTGCGGATCGGCGATGTCAGGGTGGTCGTGGGCTCGCGCAAGGCGCAACTCGCCGATCAGTCGATGTATCGCCATGTCGGCATCGAGCCGACCGAACAGGCGATCCTCGTCAACAAGAGCTCAGTGCATTTCCGCGCCGACTTTGAGCCGATCGCCGAAAAGCTTCTGATCTGCGCCGCGCCCGGCGCGATGCCGGCTGATCCCGCTAGCCTGCCTTGGACGCGCCTGCGTCCGGGCATTCGCATCAAGCCGAACGGCCCCGCTTTCGCGGCCAAAGCTAAGTCACCTGCCAAATCACGTTCAACATCTTCTGCAACCGGATAAAAACATGCCCAATATCGACCGTATCGAAGGCTTCGCCGACGAACTCACCGCGATCCGCAGGGATCTGCACGCGCATCCCGAGATCGGCTTCGAGGAAGTCCGCACCTCCGGCATCGTTGCCGAAAAGTTGACGCAATGGGGCATCGAGGTGCATCGCGGCTTAGGGGGCACCGGCGTGATCGGCGTGCTCAAGGGCAAGGGCTCTGGCGGAAAGCGCATCGGGTTGCGCGCCGACATGGACGCGCTGCCGATGGAAGAGAATACCAATCTGCAATGGCGCTCGACCATTCCCGGCCGTTTCCACGGCTGCGGCCATGACGGCCATACCACCATGCTGCTCGGCACCGCACGTTACCTCGCGGAGACCAGGAATTTCGACGGCACCGTGCATTTCATCTTCCAGCCAGCCGAGGAAGGCCTCGGCGGCGCGCGTGCCATGATTAAGGACGGGTTGTTCGATAAATTCCCCTGCGACGAGGTTTATGGACTGCACAACGCGCCCGACCTGAACCATGGCGAGGTCGCGATCCTTCCGGGGCCGGCGATGGCCGGCGCCGATTTCTTCGACATCACCATTTCGGGCTATGGCGCGCACGGTGCGATGCCGGAGCGCTCCAAGGACGCCGTGGTCATCGCGATGACGCTCGGACAGGCGCTGCAGACCATCGTCAGCCGCAACGTCGATCCGCTGAAGGCGGCGGTGCTGTCGATTACGCAAATCCACGCGGGCTCGGCCTACAATGTGATCCCGGGCGAGGCAAAGCTCTGCGGCACGGTGCGGGCCTTTTCCGACGAGGTGCGCGCATTGATACGCGAGCGGATGCGCGCGATCTGCGCCGGCATGGCGGCTGCGTTCCAGGTTGAGATCACGGCCGATATCCGCGACACGTTTAGCGTGCTGGTGAACCAGGAAGAACAGTCCCGCGTGGTCGAGGCGGTGGCGCGTACCGTGGTCGACCCGGCAAAGGTCATCACCCGCTCGCAGCCGAAAATGGGCAGCGAGGATTTTGCCGACATGATGCAGGCGATACCCGGCGCCTATTTCTGGGTCGGCCATGACGGCTCGGTGCCCGTGCACAACCCCGGCTATGTGCTGGACGACAAGATATTGCCGATCGGCGCCAGTATGTTCGCGCGGATCATCGAAACCCGCCTTCCGGTCGGCGCCCATGCATAAGCCGGCATCGAATGACGCGGTTACGTCGCTGCACGATCTCAGCGCCGTCGACCTGCTCGCAGGCTTTCGCGCCAAGCAGTTTTCGCCGTCGGAAGTGCTGGAAGATGTGCTTTCGCATATCGCCGTGTGGGAACCGCACATCAAGGCGCTCTACGCGTTCGATCCCGATGGCGCGCGCACGGTGGCAAAAGCGTCCACCGAACGCTGGCAGAAGGGCGAGCCGACCGGCGCACTCGACGGCGTGCCGGTCACGATCAAGGACAATATCGCCACCAAGGGCGTGCCGGTGCCGCTCGGTGCGGCCAGCGTCAAGCTGGTGCCCGCAACCGTCGACGCGCCGCCTGCGGCACGGTTGCGCGAAGCGGGCGCGGTGATCTTCGCCAAAACCACGATGCCGGATTACGGCATGCTGTCGTCGGGGCTCTCGAGCTTCCATCCCTTAACCCGCAATCCCTGGGATCTCAGCAAGAACCCCGGCGGTTCGAGCGCCGGCGCCGGTGCCGCGGGCGCAGCCGGTTACGGCCCGCTGCATCTCGGCACGGATATCGGCGGCTCGGTGCGGCTGCCGGCCTGCTGGTGCGGCCTGGTCGCGCTAAAGCCGAGCCTCGGGCGAATTCCGATCGATCCGTTTTATGTCGGCCGCGTCGCAGGTCCCATGACCCGCATTGTCGATGACGCCGCCTTGATGATGAGCGTAGTGTCGCGGCCGGATCGCCGCGACGGCATGAGCCTGCCGCCTGACAACATCAACTGGAAGGCGCTCGACAAACCCGTTCGCAAATTGCGCATCGGGTTGATGCTCGATCTCGGCGTCGGCCAGGCGCTGGAGAAAGAGGTGCGTGCGGTGGCCGTAAAAGCCGCAAAAGCGTTCGAGTCCGCGGGCGCCGTGGTGACTGAAGTCGACGGCATATTGACGCGCGAGATGCTCGACGGTCTCGACAATTTCTGGCGCGCGCGGATGTGGGACGACCTTGCCAAACTCAGCGAGGGCGAGCGCACCAAGGCGCTGCCCTATATCGTCAAATGGGGGGAATCCGCCACGAAGCTTTCGGGCGTCGACGTCATCCGGGGTTTTAATGCCACGATGGCGATCCGCACGGCAGCGGCAAAACTGTTCGGCGATCTCGACTACGTCATCTCGCCGGTATCGCCGGTGGTGAATTTCCCCGCCGAATTCGCCTCTCCCGTCAACGATCCGGAAAAGCCGTTCGAACACATCGCCTACACCGTGCCGTGGAACATGTCGGAAAATCCGGCGGTGTCGATCAATGGCGGTTTTAGCTCAAACGGATTCCCGATCGGCGTGCAGATCGTCGGCCGCCGTTTTGATGATCTTGGCGTGCTGGCGATGGCGAAGGCGTTCGAAGGGATGCGGGGGCCGCAGAAGCCGTGGCCGGCGCCGCCTAAAAATTAATGTAGGATGGGTTGAGCTCTTGCGAAACCCATCACGTCGTGTGGGCACACGGTTGATGGGTTTCGCTTCGCTCTACCCATCCTACGAAGAAAGAAAAATACCGAGAGGAAACCCCCACGGCATACGAGACGATCAAATATGAGGTCGCCGAGCAGATTCTGACCGTCACGCTGAACCGGCCCGACAAGCTCAACGCCTTCAACGCCGCGATGCAGAAGGAGTTGATTGACGCCTTCGATGCCGCCGACAAGGACGACGACGTCCGCGCCATCATCGTCACCGGCGCGGGGCGCGCGTTCTGCGCCGGCGCTGATCTGTCCTCCGGTGCCGACACCTTTGATCGCGACGCGCGGCGCGGACCCGTAAAGCGGCTTGCCGACGGCAAGGTCGATTACAGCGATCCCAATGTGCGCGATGGCGGCGGCCAGGTCACCTTGCGCATCTTCAAATGCTTAAAACCCGTGATCGCGGCGGTGAACGGACCGGCGGTGGGCATCGGCGTCACCATGCAGCTTGCGATGGACATCCGTATCGCATCCCAAGATGCGCGCTTTGGGTTTGTGTTCTCCCAGCGCGGCATCGTGCCGGAGGCCGCCTCGAGCTGGTTTCTGCCGCGCATCGTCGGCATCTCGCAGGCGCTGGAATGGTGTTACACCGGCCGCGTCTTTCCGGCGCAGGAAGCGCTCGCCGGCCGGCTCGTCAGCAAGGTGGTGCCGGTGGACGAATTATTGCCGACGGCCCGCGCGCTGGCGCGTGAAATCGCCGCCAAAACCGCGCCGGTGTCGGTGGCCCTGATCCGGCAGATGATGTGGCGGATGCTCGGCGCCGACGATCCGATGGAAGCCCACAAGGTCGACAGCCGCGGCATCTACGCCCGCGGGCGCTCGGACGACGTGAAGGAAGGCGTGGTGAGTTTTCTGGAGAAGCGCCCCGCAGAGTTCAAGAACAAAGTGTCGGCGGATATGCCGGATTACTTTCCGTGGTGGGACGAGCGGGAGTATGAGTGAGGCATAGCGGCAACCCCCAACCGTCGTCCCGGCGAACGCCGGGACCCATAACCACCGATGCCAGTTGTTAGAAAGCCGTCTGGCCGCAACGCCCGATAGAGAGGCCGCGGCGTATGGGTCCCAGCGTTCGCCGGGACGACGATTGGGTGGTTCACCGCATCATTAGCGCCACGCGCCCGATCGCCTTCCGATCGATGAGAAGCCGCATCGCCTGCGCAAAATCTTCCAGCGGCAATCGGTGCGAAATGTTCGGCCGCACCTTTCCGGCCTCCGCCCATTGCGATAACGCCTTCATCCGCGCCTCGCCAAGCGCAGGATTCTTCCGCACCGCTTCGCCGGCGCGGACGCCGAGCACGCTGGCGCCCTTGATCAGCACGAGATTGGTGCGGGCAAGCCCGATGCCGCCGGTGAACCCGATCACCAGCACGCGCCCGCCCCAGGCAATGCAGCGCAGGCTGTTTTCAAAAATCTCGCCGCCGACGGGATCGAACACCACGTCGGTCCCGCGACCGTCGGTGATACGCTTTACAGCATCGCGGAACGGTTCGCGCGTATAAAGCACGAGATGTTCGGCGCCCCTCGCCTGCGCCACCGCGAGTTTTTCTTCTGATGACGCCGCCGCGATCACGGTCGCCCCCAAAAACTTGCCGATCTCGACCGCGGCAAGACCTACGCCGCCGCCGGCGCCGTGCACCAGCAGCACTTCGCCCGATTGAAGCTGGCCGCGGTCGATCAGCGCGTGATAGGCGGTGCCATGCGCGGCGAGAAAGGTCGCGCCTTCGGCATAATCGAAGGTCGATGGCAACGGCGCAAGCTGCGAGGGCGTGACCACCGCCTCGTCGGCATACGCCCCGTGGCGCATCTTGACGATCACCTTGTCGCCGACCGCGATACCGGGCGCGCCATCGACCTCGATCACGTCGCCGGCGGCTTCCACGCCGGGCGTAAACGGCAATTCGGGTTTTAGCTGATATTCGCCGGCCGCCATCAGGATGTCGGGAAAGTTGATGCCGGCCGCGTGGATGGCGACGCGCACCTGCCCCGACGCCAAAGGCGCTGTGACAAACGTTTCGAGGCGCAAGCGCTCGGGCGGGCCGAGCTCGCGGCAGATGACCGCCTTCGGCATCAGGCCGCGCTCGCTTTTCGTCGCGCCAAGGCTTCGCGCACCAGCGGCAGGCGGTCATTGCCAAAATACATGTCGGTCTTGTCGACAAAAATAGTCGGCGAGCCGAACCCGCCGCGCGCCATCACTTCGTCGGTGTTGGCCTTGAGCTGATCTTTGATCGCCTGATCGGCAATGCCGGGGAGGAATTTCGTGGGATCAACGCCGACGCTCTTGCAGACTTCCGTCAGCACTTCATCCTTTGAGATGTCCTGGTCGCCGCCCCAATAGGTCTCGAACACCGCGCGCGCGAACGGCAGCATGTCTTTGCCGAGCCAAATGCAGCCGCGCATCGCCTTCACGCTGTTGACCGGAAATACGGTCGGCCGCATTTTTATCGCGAGCCCCGCGGAACGCGCCCAGTCGGCCATGTCTTTCTTCATGTAGTTGACCTTGGCCTCTACCGGATGCTCCCGCGAAGCATAGACGCTCGGATTGATGGAATTAAAAATGCCGCCTACCAAAATCGGCCGCCACGAAATCTCCTCGCCGAATTCCTTTGCGAGAGGCTGGATATTGTGGAAGGCGAGATAGGTCCAGGGGCTGGAGCAGTCGAAGAAGAATTCGATCATGGCGTTTCCTTTTGTTTTTCGTGTATGCGACTAACCCAATTCGTTCTCGTCATTCCGGGATGCGCCCTCTTGGCGCAGGCCCGGAATCCATAACCGCCGATCGTGGTTATGGATTCCGGGCTCGCCGCTGCGCGGCGCCCCGGAATGACGGGCAGTTATTTTTGCTCGGCCAGCTCCTTCGCTCTCTGCCCGAACATGTTCTTGCGCGCCTCCTCGTCAAATGGCTCTTTCACGAATTTTCCGATCGCGAGCCCCGCCTGCACCTGCGGCCGCGCGCGGACTTGCGCGTACCAGCGCTTGATGTTGGGATAATCGTCGAGCGTAAAACCTTGCGCCTTGTGGGTCATGGTCCAGGGAAAGCAGGCGATGTCGGCGATTGAGTAATCGCCGGCGACGTAAGCGCCGGTTTTGCCCAGTTGGGTATCGAGCACGCGATAAAGCCGCGCCGCCTCGTCGCGATAGCGCTCGATCGCATAGGGAATTTTCTCCGGCGCATAGAGCGCAAAATGGCCGTGCTGGCCGAGCATCGGACCGAGCCCGCCCATCTGCCACATCACCCATTGCACGACCTTCGAGCGGCCACGCATGTCCGCAGGGAGAAAGCGCCCGGTCTTCTCGGCGAGATAGATCAGGATGGCGCCGGTCTCGAATACCGAAAACGGCCCGCCGCCGTCGGCAGGCGCATGGTCGACGATCGCGGGAATGCGGTTGTTCGGGCTGATCTCGAGAAACTCAGGGCGAAACTGGTCGCCGGCGCGGATGTTGACCGGAATGACCTTGTACGGAATTCCCAGTTCTTCCAGCATGATCGAGATTTTCCAGCCGTTCGGCGTCGGCGCGTAATGCAGGTCGATCATGGCATTCCCTGACGAAATGACGCCCGGACACTGGAATGCCCGGGGCGACTTTTGTTGTTCTGTACCTCAACCATAAGACATGGCAGACAGGCGCTCAATCAGAACCGACCGGGAGGACGCAAATGCTGTTTCCGACCACCATCGCGGGCTCCCTGCCGAAGCCGGAATGGCTGGCCGAGCCCAATACGCTGTGGGCGCCCTGGGCGCAGCAGGGCGAGGCGCTGGAAGAGGCCAAGCGCGACGCGATGCTGCTCATGCTCAAGGAGCAGGAGGATGCCGGCATCGACATCGTCACCGATGGCGAGCAGTCGCGCCAGCATTTCGTCCATGGCTTCCTCGAGCGGATCGACGGCATCGACTTCACGCGGCGCGTGTCCATGGGCATCCGCAAGAACAGCTACACCGCTGATGTCCCGACCGTCGTCGCCGCCTTGAAGCGCCAGGGCCCGGTGCACCGCACCGAGGCGGCGCTGGCGCGCGCCCACACCAAGCACCGGCTCAAATTCACCCTGCCCGGGCCGATGACCATCATCGACACCATCGCCGACGAGCATTACGGCGACCGCGTCAAGATGGCGATGCGCTTCGCCGAGCTGTTGAACGAGGAGGCGCGCGAGCTCGAGGCGCTCGGCGTCGACGTC
>DATBYN010000238.1:0-12185 GCA_036513695.1 Bradyrhizobium sp.
GAGCAGCGGCGCGCCGTCGAGCATGGCACGACTGCGCCCGGCCCTTGTGCGCCACTGCTGGTGATTGCCGGCGCCGGATCCGGCAAGACCAACACGCTCGCCCATCGCGTGGCGCATCTGATCGTCTCGGGCGCCGACCCCCGGCGCATTCTTCTGATGACCTTTTCGCGCCGCGCTGCTTCTGAGATGACGACGCGCGTCGAGCGGATCGCGCGCAAGGTCCTGGGCGACAAAGCCTCTGTGATGACGGACGCACTGGCCTGGGCCGGCACGTTTCACGGCATCGGGGCACGGCTGTTGCGCGAATATGCCGAGCAGATCGGACTTGATCCCGGATTCACCATTCACGACCGCGAAGATTCCGCCGACCTGTTGAATTTGATCCGGCACGAGAAGGGATTTTCCAAGACAAAAGAGCGGTTTCCAACCAAGGGAACATGTTTGGCGATCTATTCGCGCTGCGTGAATGCGGAAACTGCGATCGAAGAAGTACTGGCGTCGTCCTTTCCATGGTGCTCGGGGTGGGCAACTGAGCTGAAAGAATTGTTCGCGGCCTATGTGGAGGCAAAACAGCGCCAGAACGTGCTCGATTACGACGATCTGCTGCTGTACTGGGCGCAGACCATGAGCGATCCGGTGCTGGCAAAAGACATTGGCGGCCGTTTCGACCATGTTCTGGTCGACGAATACCAGGACACCAACCGCCTGCAGTCGTCGATCCTTTTTGCCTTAAAACCTGGCGGTCATGGCCTCACGGTCGTCGGCGACGACGCACAATCGATCTATTCGTTTCGTGCCGCAACCGTGCGGAACATCCTCGATTTCCCCACTCAATTCTCGCCACCGGCCGACATCATCACGCTCGATCGCAACTATCGCTCGACGCAGGCGATCCTTTCCGCCGCCAATGGCGTAATCGATCTGGCGCGCGAGCGTTTTACCAAGAATCTGTGGACCGACCGCGCCACGGGGACAAAACCTCAGCTGGTCACGGTGCGCGACGAAGCCGATCAGGCCCGCTGCATTGTCGAACGCGTGCTGGAAAACCGCGAGTCGGGAGCGCTGTTGAAGCAGCAGGCGGTGCTGTTCCGGACCTCCAGCCATAGCGGCCCACTGGAAGTCGAACTGACCCGTCGCAACATCCCCTTTGTAAAGTTTGGCGGTTTAAAATTTCTCGATGCCGCCCATATCAAGGACATGCTGGCGCTGTTGCGTTTTGTGGAAAATCCGCGCGACCGTGTGGCGGGCTTTCGGCTGATGCACCTGATCCCGGGGGTCGGCCCTACTTCAGCCCAGCGCGTGCTCGATCATATCGCAGACAGCATCGACCCAATCGCGGCGCTTGGCGACGCGCCATGCCCGCCGCGCGCCGGTGGCGACTGGAAAATGTTTGTCACGGCGGTTGCGGACATCCGCCATTCGAATTGGCCGGCCGATGTCGAACGCGCCCGGCTCTGGTATGAGCCGCATCTGGAGCGGATCCACGAAGACGCCGAAACGCGACATGCCGACCTGATCCAGCTCGAACAGATCGCGAGCGGCTATCCGTCGCGTCAGCGCTTTCTCACGGAGTTGACGCTCGACCCACCTGACGCGACCAGCGACCAGGCTGGGGTGCCGCTGCTCGATGAAGATTATCTTATCCTCTCGACCATCCACTCCGCCAAAGGGCAGGAATGGAAATCCGTTTATGTCCTCAACGTGGTCGATGGCTGCATGCCCTCCGATCTCGGCACCGGCACCTCGCCGGAGATCGAGGAGGAGCGCCGCTTGCTCTATGTCGCGATGACCCGCGCCAAAGACGATCTGCATCTGATGGTGCCGCAGCGTTTTTTCACCCATGGCCAGCGCGCACGCGGCGATCGTCACGTCTATGCTGCACGGACGCGGTTTATTCCGGATCGCCTGCTTCCGCTGTTCGAAAGGACGGGTTGGCCGCTGGCGGTTAAGGGCGCTGCGTCACGTGCCCCCGCCCAGGGGCCGCGCATCGATGTCGGTGCAAGGATGCGCGGGATGTGGCGTTGAGAGCTTGCGATGAGTAACCTGTCCGCCATGAGTTCCGCCCGCCATCAAGACGCCGACATCGCTGCCAACGCGCTTTCCGTTTTGAGTTCCGTGTTCGGCCTGCCCGGTTTTCGCGGCGCGCAGGAAGAGATCGTCAGGCATGTCGCCTGTGGCGGCAATTGCCTGGTGCTGATGCCGACCGGCGGCGGCAAGTCGCTGTGTTATCAACTGCCATCTTTGTTGCGAAAAGGTTGCGGCATCGTGGTGTCGCCATTGATCGCGCTGATGCGCGACCAGGTCGCGGGCCTCACGGAAGCCGGCGTCAAGGCGGCGGTGTTGAATTCCACGCTGTCCTTTGCGGAAGCCTCCGCGGTCGAGGCGCGGCTCCTCGCCGGCGACCTCGATCTGCTTTACGTCGCGCCGGAGCGGCTGTTGACGCCGCGCTGCCTTAGCTTGCTCGATCGCGCGAAAATCGCGCTGTTTGCGATCGACGAAGCGCATTGCGTGTCGCAATGGGGGCACGATTTTCGTCCTGAATATATCGGCCTGTCGGCCCTCGCGGAACGTTTTCCGGACGTGCCGCGCATCGCACTGACCGCGACCGCCGACGAGCTGACCCGAATGGAGATCGTCGAGCGGCTGGCGCTTGATGGCGCGCCGCATTTTGTCGCGAGTTTTGACCGGCCGAATATCAGATATGAGATCGTGGAAAAGCAAAACGCCCCCGCGCAACTCAAAACTTTCATCGCGGAGCGGCACGCGGGCGATGCGGGCATCGTCTACTGCCTGTCGCGTGCCAAGGTGGAAGACACCGCCGACGCGCTCGCCGCTTCCGGCATCAGGGCATTGCCGTATCACGCTGGGCTGGACGCCGCCACCCGCGCGCGCCATCAGGATCGATTTATCAACGAGGATGGCGTCGTGATCGTGGCGACGATCGCGTTCGGCATGGGCATCGACAAGCCCGACGTGCGTTTTGTCGCGCATCTCGATCTGCCGAAAAGCATCGAAGCCTATTACCAGGAGACCGGACGCGCCGGGCGCGACGGCAAGCCGTCCAGCGCCTGGATGGCCTATGGCCTCTCCGACATCGTCCAACAACGCCGCATGATCGATGAGTCCAATGGCTCGGACACCTTCAAGCGGGTGTCGATCGGCAAACTGGATGCGCTGGTGGCGCTCGCCGAGACCGCGAACTGCCGGCGCACCCGCCTGCTCGGCTATTTCGGCGAGACGCTTAAGCTCGAAAAATGCGGCAATTGCGACAACTGCCTGTCGCCACCGACCTTGCGCGACGGCAAGGTCATCGCGCAAAAGCTGCTGTCCTGCGCCTATCGCACCGGGCAGCGTTTTGGAGCGATGCACCTGATCGATGTGCTGATCGGCCGCGAGACCGAGCGGGTAAAACAGTTCGGGCATGACAAGCTTTCCGTGTTCGGCGTCGGCCGCGAACTCAACGAAAGGCAATGGCGCGCGGCGCTGCGCCAATTGGTGGCGATGGGCCATCTTCGACCCGACACGGAGGCCTTTGGCGCGCTAAAACTGACGGAGACCGCGCGCGGCGTCTTGAAGGGCGAGACCACAGTGTGGCTTCGCGAAGAAACGCCCGGCTCCCGCAATCGCGCCGTCAGAGCAAAATCGCGCCGCGGCGATCTGGCGCCGCGACCCACCGGGGCGGACAAACCCGCCGATGCAGCTCTGGTCAGCGCTCTCCGGGCATGGCGTTCGGACGTGGCGCGCCAGCACGGCGTGCCGGCCTATGTCGTGCTGCACGATTCCACCATCGACGGCATCGCGGCGGTGCACCCGACGACGCTATCGGAGTTGCGCGGCATCGCGGGCATCGGCGACAAGAAGCTGGAGCATTATGGCGCGGAGTTGCTGGCGCTGGTGAAGGCGAGCGTGGGGTGAGCAGAGGTTGAAGCGAAGCTGGCGAACCAACCGTCGTTCCTGCGAAAGCAGGGACCCATAACCACCGCTGTCCATCGTTAGCAAAGGCAACTGCCACAGCGCTTCAGCAGATAGGCGTATGGGTCCCTGCTTTCGCAGGGACAACGATAGTTTGGGTGGCCGAACCTGAGCTCTCCATCCGCGTGCTCGGTTTACATCCTGCCCGCCCCCGAAGGCGCAAGAATGCTCCGCGCCACGTCGCCGACCGGCAGATGATCCGACTTCTGGCCGGCGACCAGAGCGAGGTCCATGTTATAGGCCCCCAACTCGCACATCACCTGCGAGGCGATGTCGCCGAGCGGGACGAATTGCTTTGCGAGATATTCGAACTGGGCGCGGGCCTGGCGCAGCGTGGCCTTCGGCACCACCGCATCGGGTTCGCCGACCGCTTGATCCCGGCCGCCCGGTCGCGCGGCAGACGTATCCGCCTCAAGCCCGGCCGTTGCGGCGCCGCCGCCAGGTTCGCCCGCTTGGTGCCTGAGATCGCTGATGCGGTCGAAGGCGGCGCGAAGCTCGGCGCGTTTGGCTTCGAGCGATGCGACCTTCTCCTTCAGCGCGTCGCGCTCGCGCTCGGAAACAATTTTGAGCACGGCCAGCTCATCGCCCTGCACCTTGAGCTGGACCTGAAGTTCGCCGCGCTCACGCTCGGAGGAGTTGCGAAATTCGGAAAACTCCGCTTCAAGCGTCTTTAGTTTCGTCGCGCCGTCTTCGCGCTCGCGTCCAAGGGTGGCACGAAGCCGGTCCAGTTCTTCATCCTTCGCCACTAGCGCCGCATTGAGCGCTTCGCGCTCGCGATCCGAGCTGGCGCGAAATTCGAAAAGTTCGGCCTCCCGCGTCTGCAACGTGGCCCGAGCCGTATCGCGCTCGGCCAGCACCGAGGAGGTGACATTCAGGTGACCTTCGACGTCATGCTTGAGCGCCTCGCATTCGGCTTCCAGCAGCTCGACCCGATGGGTCGCCGATGCGTGCTTGTAGCGCCAGACTTCTTCCTCGTCCGCTTCCGCGATCACCCGCGCGGTGAGGGTTTCGAGCAATTCGGCGGCGCGCTGCAGATAGGTCGCGTTGTTGCCGGTCGACATCATGCCGGCAAACCGGCGCAGGAATCCGATGGTTTCCGCAACATCCGCCGTCCCGGGCGTCATCGAAGGTTCGGTCATGCAGCTTGCTTTCTAAAAACGCAGTCGAGAATGCCACGCGTAGAGATCAACCCCGTCGCGATCCGTCTGTGCCATGCCGGCAGCAGTGGAGGGATTGCAGATCGGGGGAACCGGATCGATCAGCCAAGCTTAAAACCCGCTTTTCTAGGGGCGCGGCGGCAAAAATAGGGCGGCAAGCTCGCTGCCAGCCGCTTGCGCCAAGCAGGCTGACTACAAGCCAAATGGACGCTCGCGACCAGCCCAAAATGGGCAATGAGGACAGGCCTCGCCTTTCGGATAGTCTATTTCTTCCTCATGCGGGCACCCCATGATGGCCTTGGGCATCAATACCGAGTGCACCTCATGGCCTCGAAGAAACACGGCAATTTCTCCGAATATCGCCGGATCGTTGCGTACATCGCCGCTCTCGGCGAACCACCTCCGCAACTCGACGGGTTCGGTGTCCTCCGCAACGATGATGGCAACGGCTACCTTGCTGGCGCGCTGATCGTCCGGCCCATAGAAGGCGATGGTGCCGGCCGGATAGCCGCGAAAGCCCAGTTTGCTCTTTTTGTCCAGCCACTTGCCCGGCTGCCAGCCTAGTTTCATCGAGATTTCTCACATCGGTTCCGACCCATTGCCGGATAATACATCGGCCATCGCCTGTTACCCATCACGTGCCGTCAACAGTTTCATGAAATTCCGCTTCGCCCTGTGACGATTCACCAAATCGCCCAGATAGGCCGTGTGTTGCGGCATCTCGCCAACCCCCTCCCGAATGCGGCGCATGCGTCCGATGGTGTCGTAGGCCGATTGATAATTGCCTTGGCCGCCAAGGCGAAGCATTCGTTCGACACGATTGGCATAGACCTTCAATGCTTCGGCGGGATGGCTATGTTCGCTCGCTTCTGCAAGCTGCTCAAGCAGTGGGTCGTGGTGGCAGCCATGCTCGTTGACAACCGACCAAGCGTCGGTCAGCAGTCCCTCCATCATTGCCAACTGGACCAGAAGCGCAGTCGGTGAAGGCCATTGCATACCCGACCGCCCCGCAGGTTTTCTGATCTGGACGCGCAGCCAGGCGAAGGCTCGATCGCGGACTGTGTCGGCCACCGCCCGGTCCGTTCCCGCCGTCGCTTTGAGCCGCTCGTAAAGCTGGACGCTTGGACGTCGCTCGAACATGCGCCAAAGCAGCTTGTCCGCATCCTCCTCGCGCCCGAGCCGGCTGTAGAGATCGGACGCAAACAGGATCAGGCGTTCGTCGGGGTTGTCTTCGAATTGCCAGAGCCCCTCCTCCGCCCATTTCAGCGCCTCCGGCACGCGCGCATGGTCGAGGCAAAGCTGTGCGATGCTAAGATAGTTATACGGCGTCGACAGATCGTTGGCTCGGATCGCGATGATGGCATCGACATCCCCCTCCCGCTTCGCGAAGCTTTCAAGGATGGCTCCGAGCGCAAATCGCATACTGGATTGATCGTCCAGCACTCGCCGGCTGGTCGCTCGTAGCGGTCTTATTTGCCGCCAGGCTTCGCTCGCAAGCCTGCGGTACTCGGCAAGGCCGACGTCCCCCAGGACATGCTCGTACCTCTCGCTCGCCCCGTGAAAAAAATCCGAATCGACCTCGCGCGCGTACAGCGTCCGGGCAAGCACGATCGGATCAGGCTTTGCCTGACCGCAAGCCGCCAGATGGATCTCGCAGGCCCTGGCGTAGGTTCCTCCGCCTTCGCCCTCCGAGTCATCTATGTTCTCAAGCGCCTCGTCCATTCGCGCGAAAAAATGACCCAGCAGCTGCAAGGCTATTGCCGCTCGGCCATTTTCAACCAGACCCTCTATCCGGTCGAGCACGCTCTCGATCCCCTGCGCCCAGTCGCGCATTTCGCGATATTCGACAAAACCGCGGGTGCGGGTGGCCTCGGTAATGGCCCTCTTGAATTGCGCAAGCAGCGTCGTGTCGTCGGCAGAGGCCGCAACCGCTGCAAGCTCCAATTCCTTCAGCAACGAAGGATCGCGCTCGGCAATGCCGAGGACCATCTCGACAAGCCCCTCGACGCCCTTGGCGCGGAGATGCTCGCGGATATTGGCGAAGCGACCGGTGGCTTGCTCCAGCATCCCCGGCCCGAGGTTATTTGCGGTCAGTGCCGTTGCCACCAGATGCTTGCAAAATCCCGAATCGGAATAGGCTCGGCAGGCGCACTGCCCAGAGAATTTCTTCCCTGACCCGACCAGTTCGCAACGATAGACCTCGGAACCCGCGACTCTTGCGAGAATGCGCGTCCGGTCGAAACGAATGATCTCTACCCGTCCGTCCTGGTGATAAGGGATGCCGCGCGCGAAGACTGTCTCGCCGGCAAGGTCACGCAATGCGGCAACGTCGAATCCGTGCGAGGCGGCGGCTGATTCGATCTTGTTCGCGGGGGACTTCGGCTTTCTGGTCATCAGCGTGGATTTTGAGTGTTCCAGAAATACCACATAGTGCCAGTTCCTCCGCTTCGGCGGCGTACTGCGCGGAAGCCGCTCATTTCAAGACATCGACACGCTGTCGCTCACCCTCTCCAGGCGGCGCCCCAGCATAACCGGTACCGCTCCGCCGGAAAACGCTGTATAATGGCAGAGAGCCAACGATCCGGCCGACGGACGAACACCATGACTGCCACGACGGAAATCACGACTGCCAGTTGGATGAGCCGAATGGCCGTGCCGTTCATAGCGCTGGTTGTGGCCGGTGGTGTGGGGCTTGCCTTCGCCCTCCAGTACGTCAGCCGCGAGCCGACGGCTGAGACCAAGGCCGCAACGGCCGCGCCGGCGGCCTCCAAACCGGCGTCGGGCGCGCGGGATCAAGATCCGGCCGCGCTGGCAAAAGCGCAAACCGAAACCAACGCGGTGGCGGACGCGCTCTCCGGATCGCCGCCACGGCCGGACAGCGCAGACGGCGTGCCGTCGTTCGACGTTGCCCGCATCGAGCCGAGCGGCGAAGCCGTCATCGCCGGCCGGGCGGCGCCCGGCGCAACGGTGGAACTGCTGCGCAACGGCGAGCCTCAGGATCACGTGGTTGCGGATCAATCCGGACAATTCGTCATGGTCCCGCCCCGGCTTCCCCCAGGCACCTACGACCTGACGTTACGCTCCAAGCAGCCGGACGGCAAAGAGGCCACCTCCAAGCAGAGCGTGGCGGTGGCGCTCGAGCCTACCCCCAACGAACGGCCGGTCGTGGCGCTGATGACGCCGGGCAAGCCCACCGTCGTGCTGTCGCAGCCGGCCGCGCCAAAGCCGATGGCCGGGAAAGTGGTCGTTGAGGCGGTCGAGACCGAACCGGGCGGCAAGTTCCATGTGACGGGGCGCGCGCGCCCCGGCGCTACCGTCAGGCTTTATCTCAACGACAGCTTCGTTGCGTCGGCAACCGCCGGCGCGGATGAACATTTTGCGGTGACGATCAATCAGGGGGTCGCGCCCGGCAACTACCATGTCAGGCTGGACGAGATGGAGCAGAATTCCGGCGCGGTCCGCGCCCGCGCGGAAGTGCCGTTCAACGTTCCCGACACCACGGTCACCGCGTCCGTGCCGACGCAGGCCGCCGCGTCCAAGCGGCCGGGCATCACCACGGCACAGCAGCCGCAACTGGCGGCCGCAGGATCCACCGTTCCGCCGGACACCGTTCCGCCAGACGGAGCCTCGCCCTCCGCCGTGGTGGTGCCGAAGATCACGACCACTACCGTCTCCCGAGGCGACAGCCTCTGGCGCATCAGCCGCCTCGCCTACGGCCTGGGGCCGCGCTACGCCGTCATTTACAAGGCGAACCGGGAGCAGATCCGAAATCCCGACCTGATTTATCCCGGCCAGATCTTTGTGCTGCCGACGCGGTAACTTCTGCGTCCGAACTTACAACCACATCGTTGAAGTCGACCCGTAACACGCCGGGCCGAGGATTGACCGTTGCGTCTCCGCAAGATACTGCGGCTGATCGAGGACAATTTGGAAATATCGTGCAAGCACCGCAGCGTTTGCCGTCAAGCCCGCTCATAGGTTTGCTTCTTGCTATTGGAGTTTTGGCAACCTGGCTTACGATCTGTTTTGTTTGGCCGGTGCAGTTTTGGACGGCGAACAACGATTATGTCTATTTGTCGTTGGGTCACGCGATCCATTTCCAGACGTCACTGCATGCAAATGTTGAGTCCGACTATGGCTTGCTGAGCCATCCAGGAGTGCCATTCTATTTTGCGAGCTGGCTGGCGCTTCGTGCTGCAGCGCTGTCAGACAGCGGTAGCGATATCGTACGATCCGCGCTTTCCAACCCGGACCATTTTTTTTGGGCGACTAGAATAATTGCGGGCCTGATTGGCTCTGCCGCGATAGCAGCTGCTTGGTTCCTTCTGCGCGGTATCACGGCTCCGTGGCGACTGTTGGCGATTCTCGCGTTTTTTGCAGGAGCCCCGGCCTCACTTCGATACGGTTTGGTGCTGCTCGGAAATGAGACCTTTGCTCTGCCATTGGCCGTCCTGCTGTTCTGGGCCGTCAGCCTCTGCGCCCGAGCTTCGCCTAAGGCGAATTGGCCCTGGCTGCTGCTGGGGGCCGTCGCCGCTCTGGGCTACACGGTGAAGCTGCTGTACCTCGATTTGCTGGTGGCCGCCGTCGCGGTGGCTGCAATCGACAGCTGTTGGGAGTCCCGCCGGCTCAATATGACTTTGATCATCGGGCTCGTGCGGCGGACCGGCTTGGTGGCGATCGCATTTCTTGCCGTTGCAGGCTCGATACTGATCACCACTCTCGGTCGCGGCGGTCTTTATGTCTTGTTACTGTTTCACAAGTCGCTTTTCACCCACTCAGGCTCGTATGGCCATGGCGACATCGGCTTTGTATCTGCCACGGCGGTTCATGAGGCCTTAGTGAGCTGGTTTGCCGAATTGGCATTGCCTTATTTGCTTGCACTCGTCGTAGCCGGCCTTTTCGTTGTCGTCCGGGGGAAACCCGGAGTCACTCTCGATCGTTTCACCGTATTATGGACCACAGCCGCGCTGGCCGCCATCCTCAGCGCCGTCACCGCGGTGTTGAAGCACTTCGATTGGCACTATGTCGTATCAATCTGCGCCATACTGCCGTTCGCTTTCTTGCCGATTCTCGCGCAGCGTCGAATCCGATGGATTGCCGCGGCGGGAATCGTAGGCAGTCTCGGATTTACGACTTTCCACGCTGCGCGTGAGTTTTCCCAAGAAAGCCGGGCAGCAGCAGCCATCAAGGAAGATGAGACGAAGATTCTTGCCATGCCCTTGCTGCCGGGAGAGGCGCGGCTTTGGACCTATCGTGTGCCAAGCGAGAAGTTCGCGGCCGCTTTTGTTGCCATCTACTCTGGCGTAGAGCCGCTGAGCGCGGCGCTCGCCGATCCGGCCCGCCAGGAGTTTTCGTCGATTTCCCGGGTCAACCGCCCTTACCGGTACATCGTTCTCTACAACAATGGTTTCCACAATGCCGATGATGTTCGCAACATCCACGGCTCACTCGAGCCTACTCAAGCCCTGATGGTGCACTTAGCACCGGAAGATCAAATTCACATGCTCAAGCGCTTGGTCGTCGTCGAAAAGCATGGCCCTTGAACAGGCGTATCCTAGTTGAAGGATTCAGAGTCCTTGGGCGTCCACGTTTCAACATTGGATGCTGATAGCCGCTCTGATTGTTGCGGTCGCCGAGTCTCCGGCAGCTTCGGCAGCTCTCGCTATCTGCGACGCGACGCGGTCAGAACACATACGAAAGGCCGTCCTTAGGCGACTAGTTAGATCATGCTGTAAGTGCTAGTTTGCGTTATGATGGAGAGGCCAAGATTCGAGCCAAGGCTTGAAAGCCTGCGTGGTATTGCCGCACTTACAGTTGCGGCCCATCACGGCATGACGACCTTTGCGGTACTGCCTGGAGATCGTCCCCCGATATTAGCGACAGTTCATGATTGGCTACTCGGGCGGGTGACGAACCCGGGAATGGCGGTACTTTTTTTCTTCGTCTTGTCCGGCTACGTGCTGGGCCAGTCACTAAACCGCGACGCCGACTATGCTCGCTTTATCGTCCGGCGCGCTTTTCGCATTTTGCCCGCGTTCATTGTGTCTGTGCTTTTTGCTTACGCATGCGTGACGCTCATTCGGATCGATGTGCCGCCAGCAGATCTTACGGACTTCTTTAAGCGACCGTTCTGGCCGATGCCTACGGTCGACCAACTCAAAGACAATTTGGTGTTCAGATCGTCATGGATCAACGGCCCAACTTGGTCGATCTATTGGGAGATCATAGGTTCGATCTTCCTACCTCCGTTGGTCTATCTGCATTGCAGAGTTCCTGAAAAGTATCAGATCCTAATCTTCATCGCCGCTTCAGCCGTCATCTCGTTCTTACATATTCGCATCACCAATTATGTTCTTCTTCCGATCGTCGAATACTTTTACGCCGGATTTTTCCTGCCGCCACTGATTGCACGATGGTTGCCGGGCAGCTGGTGGTCCCGTGCAATTGCATTTGGTTTCGGCTACTGGATCATCCTATATGTGGGCCCGACCAATGCCGGGGAATTTGCCACGATCGGACCGGCGTCCATCGGAGCATCGCTGATGATCGGAGCCGTTTTAACCTCGCAAGAATTTTTGAATTGGCTTCGTCTTCGTCCGCTTCGTTTTCTTGGCCGCGTCTCTTACAGCTTCTACCTCATTCATTGGCCGGTATTTTACCTGACAGCGATCACCGCCGTCTCGATCGACGTCACGCCGCATGGAGCAAGCGGCAATTGGATCGTTTGCATAACCTCAATTGCGTTCGCGCTCGCTCTGTCGGCACTGATGTATCGTTGGCTGGAAGTCCCGTCAATTGAAGCAGGGCGAAGACTGACTAATTTGAAAATCATCCCATATATTCGGCACGAACTTTCATGTCGGCTGGCGAATTACCAATCGCGCAAAAATCCACCTCCAAGCGCGCGGCCCCTTGAAGCAAATGATGACTAGCGCACCACTTAACTGGCTGAGCTGGTAATAGAGCACGGCCGACTATTTCTGTTATTAGCGCTTTTCGACCTCGCGCGAGGTCCGACTTCAGTCTGCAATGCGCACCAAAGCCGACGTCCGTCTG
>DATBYN010000239.1:0-2242 GCA_036513695.1 Bradyrhizobium sp.
GCCGTGAGACGGAACGTCACGCCGCCGAGCTCAAACGAATTGCCCGACACCGCGCGGCCTCTTGCCTTGGCGGCCTCCAGCACCTTCGCGACATCGCCGACCTTGAACGTCAGCCCGCTCATGATCTCGGTTTTGCCTTTGACAAAGGCAAAACCGCAATTGGGCAGCTTCAGCTCCGCCTCGCCGCTTGCCGTCACGGAAACCGGCATCTCGACGATCCGTCCCCAATGCTCCGCCAGCGCCTGGGGCTCCGGGCTCTGCATCTCGACGCCGGTCAGCGCCAGCGTCACATCCTTAGTGATCGATTTCTGCCAGTCCGGGCCGGCCGGCGGATAGGGTCCCAAAATATCGTCGCTGCCATCGGTGTGGTTGAATTCGATGAAGGCGGCGCGGCAATCGCGCGGATGCAGTTGCACGCCGCGATAGGGCGAATGCCCGACGACGTTGGCGATGCGCACGCCGATCTCCTCGGCATGCCGGCCGCGCGCGTCGGGATCGTCGCAGCAGAAGATCGCCATGTAGCCACCGCGACCGCCGGTCTTTTCGAGAAAGCGCCCTGCCGCGGTGCCCGCCTGGAACGGCGCCACCACTTCGAGCAGGATGGTATCGACCGGCAGCAGCGCGTTTTCCAGGCCATATTTGGCGACGTTACCGTCGCGGTAACAGACGCGCAGCCCCATGATATCGGCGATATCGGAGATCACGGGCTCGAGCTGCGGCGCCACGAGGCAGATTTGCCGCAGCCTTAAGTAGCCGGACATTTCAATGCCCCTGAAACACAGGCTTGCGCTTCTCGACAAAGGCTTTTGCGGCCTCCTTGTGATCGGCGGTCTCGCCTGTGCGCGAATGATGGATCGCCTCGCCATCAAAACAGGCTTCCAGCGACAGATGCTCGGCGTTGTTGATGTTGCGCTTGATGTAGCCGAGCGTCACCGACGGCCCCTGCGCCAGCGACATCGCAAGCGCCCGCGCTTCCGCCTCGACCTCGGCGTCGGGAACGACTTTTGTCACGATGCCGAGCGCGAGGGCTTCCTGCGCCGTCAATACCGGCGACATCAGATAAAGTTCGCGCGCCTTGGCGCTGCCGAGCAGATGCGTAAGAAAATAGGTGCCGCCGTAATCGCCCGACAATCCCACCTTGGCGAACGCGGTCGTGATCTTGACGGAGCTTGAGGCGACGCGCAGATCGCAGGCGAGCGCGATCGAAAGGCCTGCGCCGGCGGCCGCGCCATCGAGCTGTGCCACCACCGGCTTCGGCATCTCGTGCAGAACCCGGGAAACTTCCATGCCGCGGCGCAGGTTCGCCATTTTGGCCTCGAACGGCAATGGCGCCCGCCCCTCCGCCATCGATTTGACATCGCCGCCGACGCAGAAGGTGCCGCCGGCGCCCTTGAGCAACACCGCGCGGACCTCATGATCCTCCGCCGCCCGCCGCGCTGCTTCCACCAGTCCCCGCGTCATGTCCGGATTGAGCGCATTGCGCCGGTCGGGGCGGTTCATCGTAATGGTGAGCAGGCCCTGGTCGAGGTTTTGCAGGACGATTTCATTGTTCATGGGATTTGCCTTTGTCGTTGTTCGTTGGTTGTTCCGTGCCCCCTCCCCGTCATTGCGAGCCAACGGGTCGCGCGAACGCGCGCCCGATGACAGGCTCCGCGAAGCAATCCATTTCGCCGCGGGGAAAGATGGATTGCTTCGTCGCAAGTGCTCCTCGCAATGACGAAGGATGGTCCCCTCGCTCCTTACTCCGTCACTTCTTCACTAACGGGCAGCGCGACAGTTCCAGCGACTGGAACGCGTCATTGCCGGAGATGGTCGCGACCAGCTTGTAATCGTCGGAGCGGCCTTTCGACTCCGACGGCTTTTTCACCTCGAACAGATACATGTCGTGCACCATGCGGCCGTCCGCGCGGATCTTGCCGTTCTTGGCGAACATGTCGTTGATCGGCGTGTCCTTCATGATTTTCATCACCGCGGCTGAATCGGTGGTGCCCGCAGCCTTCACCGCCTTGAGGTAATGCATGACCGAGGAATAGACGCCGGCCTGCGCTGAGGTCGGCACGCGTTTGGTTCGCTCCATGAAGCGCTTTGAAAACGCGCGGGTATCGTCATTCAAGTCCCAATAAAAGGCTTCGGCGAGCAACAGCCCCTGCGCGGTCTCCAGACCGACGCTGTCGATATCGGTGACGAAAGCGAGCAGCGGCGATAATTTTTGGCCGCCCTTCATCAGCCCGAATTCGGCGGC
>DATBYN010000240.1:0-2590 GCA_036513695.1 Bradyrhizobium sp.
GAACGTCGCGGTGCTGTGGGTACCTCCGCCCGCCAAGGGCAAGGGCAAGAAGGCCGGTCCGAAGATCACCAAGATCGCGCAGCTCAGCGGACGCCGGGTCGGCGTCGTCGGGCGTACCCAGGCCAATGTCAATCTGCTCAAGGTGATCCTGCAGCAATATGGCGTCGATCCGAACAAGGTCGAGATCGTTCAGTTTCCGGCCGCCGAGGCCGCTGACGCCATCCGCAACCAGAAGGCGGATGCGTATTTGGCCGCCGGGCCGGTCAACAGCAAGATCACCGCGGATGCGATCAACGCCTCGACCCGCGACGGCGGCGCGCCGACTTTCCTCGCGATCGATTCGAACGAGGCGATTGCGACAAACCATCCGGTCTACGAGGCCGCCGAAATTCCCGCCGGCGCCTTTGGCGGCTCGCCCGACAAGCCCGACGACGAGATCAAGACGATCAGCTTCTCCCATCATATCGTCGCGCGCAAAGGTCTGTCGGAAGCGATCATTGCCGCCTTCACCCGGCAGTTGTTCGCGGTCCGCCAGCAGCTGGTGTCGGAATTCCCGCTGGCCGCGAAAATCGAGACCCCTGACACCGACAAGGACGCCGTGATCCCGGTGCATCCGGGCGCGGCCGCCTTTGTCGATGGCGAGGAAAAGACCTTCCTCGACCGCTACAGCGATTTCATCTGGTGGGGGTTGATGGGGCTGTCGGCAATGGGCTCGGCCGGCGCCTGGTTCGCGGGCTATCTGAAGAAGGACGAACGCAACAACAACTCCACTCTTCGTGAACGGCTGCTGGAGATGCTGACGAGGGCGCGCCGCAGCGATTCCATCGAGGAACTAGACCAGATGCAGGCCGAGGCGGACGACATCTTGCGCGATACATTGCATTGCTTCGAACACGGCGCCATCGCGGAAGGGGCGCTGACCGCCTTCAACATCGCGCTCGGGCAATTCCACAATGCGGTGGCCGACCGCAGGGCACTCCTCATCAGCATGCCGCAGAGCCTCCAAAGGGCCGGCGCACAGTTCCGGGCGACCGGCACTCTGTGAGCGGCGATCCCTGTAATAGCGCCGTCACATAACCTTCCTAGGTCTGTCCCTGCCTGCAGCGCATGCTGTCGGCCGATCGAAGGAGGCTTGCATGACGATGAAATTTCCTCGCAGAATTCCGAGCAAAACCGCCCTGTCCCGCCGGCATTTCCTTACCACCGCCGGCGCCAGCGCTATCGGCGTCATCGCGATGCCCTATCTCAGCCGGGCCGCCGACCGGCCGCAAATTACCCATGGCGTGCAATCCGGCGATGTCGGCGCCGATGGCGGCGTGGTGTGGTCGCGCGTCGACCGGCCGTCGCAAATGATGGTCGAGGTTTCCACCACTGAATCTTTTGCCAATGCGCGAGCCCTGCCGCCGATCGCGGCGCTCCCCGAGAGCGACTTCACCGCGAAAATGCTGCTGGAAAACCTGCCCTCGGGCCAGGATATCTTTTATCGCGTCAAATTCCGCGACCTGTCGCATCCCGACATTTCGAGCGAGCCGATGGCCGGCCGCTTTCGTACTGCGCCGAGCGACCGCCGCGATGTCAGTTTTGTGTGGGGTGGCGACGTCGCCGGCCAAGGCTGGGGCATCAATCCCGAGGATGGCGGCATGTTCACTTACGCCACCATGCGCAAGCACAAGCCGGATTTCCTGCTGCATTCCGGCGACACCATCTATGCCGACGGCGTCATTCCAGCCGAGGTGAAACTGCCCGACGGCAAAATCTGGAAAAACCTCACCATTCCTGAAAAGGCAAAAGTCGCCGAGACGCTCGACGAATTCCGCGCCGCGCACAAGTACAATCTGCTCGACGATCATGTGCGCGCCTTCAACGCCGAGGTGCCGATCTTCGTGCAGTGGGACGACCACGAAGTCATGAACAACTGGTCGGCGTCGAAAGAAATCCCCGCCGCCTACAAGGTCCGCGACATCTCGTTGCTCGCCGCGCGCGCTGGCCGGGCGTTCCACGAGATGTATCCGATGCGCGAAAGCATCGTCGAGCCGGGCCGGGTCTATCGTACCCTGGGCTATGGCCCGCATCTCGACGTCTTCATGCTGGACGAGCGCAGCTATCGCGGCCCCAATGGTCCGAACCTGCAGACCACTTATGGTCCCGACGCCTATTTCATCGGGCCCGACCAGTTGTTGTGGCTGAAGCGCGCTCTGTTGAACTCGCGCGCCACCTGGAAAGTGATCGCTTCCGACATGCCGCTCAGCCTGATCGTCTATGACGATGCGGCCAACAAGAAGGGTTCGGAAGCATTTGCGCAGGGCGACGGCCCGGCGCGCGGCCGTGAGCTCGAAATCGCCGACATCCTGCGCTTCATCAAGACCTCGGGCGTCACCAACACCGTGTGGCTGACCGCGGATGTGCATTACGCCGCCGCGCATTACTACAATCCCGACAAGGCGCAATTCCAGGAATTCGATCCGTTTTGGGAGTTTGTCTCCGGACCGCTGCATGCCGGAACCTTCGGCCCGAACGAACTCGACAATACGTTTGGGCCGGAAGTGAAGTTCATCAAGGCGCCCGGCCTCGACAAGCAGAACCTGCCGCC
>DATBYN010000241.1:0-2617 GCA_036513695.1 Bradyrhizobium sp.
GCGACACGCTCGAGCCCAGCGCCGGTATCGATCGAGGGTTTCGGCAGCGGATTGCGCACGCCGCCCTCGAGCTGCTCGAACTGCATGAACACGAGATTCCAGATCTCGATAAAACGGTCGCCGTCGGCTTCCGCCGAGCCCGGCGGCCCGCCCCAGATCTTGTCGCCGTGGTCGTAGAAGATTTCCGAGCACGGCCCGCACGGGCCGGTATCGCCCATCTGCCAAAAGTTGTCCGAGCCGGCGATGCGGATGATGCGCGATTCAGGGAGGCCCGCGATCTTCTTCCAGAGATCGAATGCCTCGTCGTCGTCGATATAGACGGTCGCCGTGAGTTTATCCTTCGGCAGGCCGAACTCTTTTGTCACCAGCTTCCAGGCGAGCTCGATGGCGCGGTCTTTAAAGTAGTCGCCGAACGAAAAATTGCCGAGCATCTCGAAGAAAGTATGATGGCGCGCGGTATAGCCGACATTGTCGAGATCGTTGTGCTTGCCGCCGGCCCGCACGCATTTCTGCGAGGTGGTGGCGCGCTGATACGGCCGCTTCTCGACACCGGTAAAGACGTTCTTGAACTGCACCATGCCGGCATTGGTGAACATCAAGGTCGGGTCGTTGCGCGGCACCAGCGGCGACGACGGCACGATCTCATGGCCGTTCTCCTTGAAAAAGTTCAGAAATGTCGACCTGATCTCGTTAACGCCGCTCATGTTGGTCCAATCGCAAAACCGTAAGGAATCAGCCGCAAAACGGACATTTGTTCCCGCGCACGCTTTTAGACAAGGGGGATCGCGGTGTCCAGAAAGTGCAGGAGATCAGGGGCTTGCCGCAGCAGCACTAGTGCCGCCGATTCGAAGTTCCTACACCAGTTGCCGCGAGTTCGGTAGGAACTTCAAATCGATCAGCGGCACTAGAAAACCTTATATTTTCCAGTGCCCCGTTTCCGAAGTTCGCGTCAGAGGGTGCTGCGGGGGTTCGCGAACTTCGGAAACGGGGCACTGGCAACCGTTGATAGTCCTCCAAGCCGCGTTGACAGCCTTGGTGCGCCCGTGGTTTTCTCCTATCTGTAGGAGATAGTCACGTCGGGAGAGATCGGCCAAGGCGCCGACGCCGAAGGAGCAACCGCCCCGGAAACTCTCAGGCAAACGGACCGCGTGATTAGCTAGCATCTGGAAAGAGACGCCGACGGGCTTTGGCCGGGACGCGTCCGCCGACGGGATAATACTCTCAGGCACAGCGACAGATGGGGCTTTCTGTGGGTTTTCGAGGGATTGTCCCTCCCGAAAACCGCGAGGGCCCTGTGATGCTTGCGCGCGAAGCCGAAAACACCCTGAAACGCACCCCGTTGTACGCGCTGCATGCCGCGCGCGGCGGCAAGATGGTGCCGTTTGCGGGCTATGAGATGCCCGTGCAATACGCAACCGGCGTGCTTCGGGAACACCTGCATACCCGCGGAAGCGCCGGCCTGTTCGACGTCTCGCATATGGGCCAGATCGCACTTCATGCGAAATCCAGCAAGGTCGAGGACGCAGCGCTGGCGCTGGAGCGGCTGGTGCCGCAGGACATTCTCGCGGTTGCGGCCGGCCGGCAGCGCTACGCGCAGTTCACCAATGCGGATGGCGGCATTCTCGACGATCTGATGGTCGCGAATTTCGGAAAGCATTTGTTTCTGGTGGTCAACGCCGCCTGCAAAGCCGAGGACGAGGCACATCTGCGCGCCAACCTGTCGGATGATTGCGTGATCGAGCCGCTGCCGGACCGCGCCCTGATCGCGCTGCAGGGCCCGAAAGCGGAAGCGCTACTGGCAAAATTTTGCGCAGAAGCGCCCGCCATGCGGTTCATGGATTCCGGCCCGCGCCGTGTCGCCGGCTTCGACTGTTATGTTTCGCGCTCGGGCTATACCGGCCAGGACGGTTTTGAGATTTCGGTTCCGGCTGATAACGCCGAGGCGCTGGCGACCGCCCTACTTGCGAGCGGCGAAGTTTTGCCGATCGGCCTGGGCGCCCGTGACAGCCTGCGGCTTGAGGCCGGGCTTTGTCTTTACGGCCACGATATCGACACCGCGACCACGCCAGCCGAGGGTGCGCTGGAATGGTCCATTCAAAAGAGCCGCCGCGACGGCGGCGCGCGCGCCGGCGGCTTTGCGGGCGCCGATAAAATTCTGGGGCAGCTCGAGAATGGCGCTCCGCGCCGCCGGGTCGGCTTGAGGCCGGAGGGCCGCGCGCCGGTGCGCGAGGGCGCGCCGCTGTTCGCGAGCGAAACTTCATCCGAGCCGATCGGCGCGGTGACCTCGGGCGGCTTTGGGCCCACGCTGAATGCGCCCGTTGCGATGGGCTACCTGCCCTCACCGCTTGCGGTGTCCGGCACTCCGGCATTCGCCGAAGTGCGCGGACAGCGTCTGCCGCTGCGGGTCTCACCGATGCCTTTCGTTCCCAACACTTACAAACGCTAAAGGATCTTGCAATGACGACGCTGTTCACCGCCGACCACGAATGGCTCCGCATCGAGGGCGACGTCGCCACCGTCGGCATCACCGATTACGCGCAGTCGCAGCTCGGCGACGTCGTGTTCATCGAACTGCCGAAAGTCGGCCGCAGCCTGAAGAAGGCGGAAGCCGCGGCGG
>DATBYN010000242.1:0-3142 GCA_036513695.1 Bradyrhizobium sp.
GTCGATGCTGGCGCGCTGCTTGGCCGCATAGTCTTTCGAGATCAGGGTCGCGATCGGCGCGGTGACAAAGGCGGGATCGCCGAGATAGCGCGCACGGTCGGCATAGGCGCGCTTCAAGGCCTCGATCATGACATGCAGGGATGCTGGCGTCCCCTGCTTCATCTCGCGCATCGGAAAACCTTCGAGGATGTTCAATGTCTCCACCAGACCGACACCGCCGGACGACGGCTGCGGCATCGAGATGATGTCATAGCCGCGATAGTTGCCGCGGATCGGCGCGCGAATCACGGCCTGATACGATTTGAGATCGTCGAGCGTGAAGATGCCGCCGGCGTCGCCAACCGCCTTCACCAGTCTCTCCGCGACCGGGCCTTCGTAAAGCCCACGTCGCCCCTGCGTTGCGATCGCAGCAAGCGTTGCCGCCAGATCGGTCTGGATCAGTCTGTCGCCTTCGTGCAGCGAGGTGCCATCGGCGCGGGAAAAGATTTTTGCCGAGGACGGAAAGCGCGCCATCCGCCGCTGATACCAGTCCGGCAGCGTGTCGGCGCTGTCGTCGGTGACGACAAAACCGTCGCGCGCCAGATCGATCGCCGGCTGCAGCAATTCGGCCAGGGTAAATTTGCCCGAGCCGTATTTTTCCAATGCCAGCGCCAACCCGGCGACCGTGCCGGGCACACCGGTGCCGAGCACGGAATCGCGCGATTTTGCGGGATCGGGTTTGCCGTCGGCGCCCAGAAAAATCTGCGGCGTGGTCGCAGCGGGTGCGGTTTCGCGATAGTCGATCGCGACATCTTCGTGATGGTCCGCCGAGTGGATTACCATAAACCCGCCGCCGCCGAGATTTCCGGCGCGCGGATAGGTCACGGCCATGGCGAAACCGGTGGCGACCGCAGCATCGACCGCGTTGCCGCCGTGCTTGAGCACATCGGCGCCAATGCGCGCCGAGATTTTTTCCTGTGCGACCACCATGCCGTGTTCGGCGGCAACCGCGTGAATGGTGTCGGCGGGGGGAGGGGTGTAAAAGCCGCGGCGCTGCTCCTGCGCGGCGGCCGGCACCAAAAACGCGACAACCACCATGATTGTCGCGAACATCCAACGCCGTTCGGCTCTAAAGAAAGTCATCAAAATTCCGCCGCGAGGGTCGTGAGAATAGACGGGGTTGTCACAGCCCTGAATGCTATATCGGTTCCGCAGCTGCGGGCAAAACGCCTCCTCGTGATTGGGCAGGACATTTCGAGCATGTCGGTGATCGCTTCGGACCTACGCATTGCTGATATGCAGCAGACTTATCCTCCGCGCGCCGCCGTCGTCAGCTGGATTTTCTTCGATTGGGCTGCGCAGCCTTATTTCACGCTGATCACGACCTTCGTCTTTGCACCTTATTTCGCCACCCATGTCGCGCCCGACCCCGCGAGTGGGCAGTCGCTGTGGGGATTTGCGACAGCCGCCGCGGGATTGATGATCGCATTACTGTCGCCGGTATTGGGCGCGATCGCGGATGCCAGCGGGCGCCGCAAGCCATGGATCGCGGCGTTCGGCGCGCTGCTGGTGATCGGCTCCTCCCTGATGTGGATCGGCAGGCCGGGCGATGTCGGCGTGATTCCGCCGCTGTTACTGGCGTACGCGGTCGCGACCATCGGCGTCGAATTCGCCACCGTCTTCAACAATGCGATGATGCCGACATTGGTGCCGCCGAACAAGATCGGCCGGTTGTCCGGCACCGGATGGGCGACCGGCTATGTCGGCGGAATCTTGAGCCTCATCCTGGTGCTCGGCTTTCTCGCGGCCAGTCCGGAGGACGGGCGCACGCTGTTCGGACTAAAACCGCTGTTCGGTCTTGATCCCCTCACGCATCAGGGCGACCGCATCACCGGTCCCCTGACCGGCATCTGGTTCATCATCTTCGTGCTGCCGATGTTTTTGCTGACGCCGGATTATCCAGCCAAGCACAGATTGAGCGAAGCGCTGCGCGAGGGACTGACGGAATTGAAGCAGACGCTCGGTGAATTGCCGAAGCAGCAATCGATGGCCGCATTTCTTCTTGCCAACATGATCTATACCGACGGCCTGGTATCGCTGTTCGCTTTCGGCGGCATCTACGCCGCCGGCACATTTGGCTGGGACACCATTCGCATCGGCACCTTCGGTATCATCCTCGCCATCGCCGGCACGTTTGGCGCGTGGCTGGGCGGCAAGCTCGACGACAGGCTCGGATCAAAACGGGTGATCGCGGGAAGCCAGCTGGTCCTGCTGTTGGCGATCGTTGCGATCCTGCTGGTGGACAAAGATTCGGTTCTGTTCGTCAAAGTCGAACCTCCCGTGCCCGGCGGCGCGCTGTTCGCAAGCGCCGCCGAACGCGCCTATCTCGTGCTCGGATGCCTGATCGGCGCCGCCGGCGGGCCGCTGCAGGCCGCGTCGCGGACGCTGTTGATCCATTTGGCGCCGAAAGACCGCATCGCGCAATATTTTGGACTGTTTGCGCTGACGGGAAAGGTGACCTCGTTCATCGGACCGCTGTTGATCGGGGTGATCACGGAGATCACCGCGAGCCAGAAAGCCGGCATGGCGGTGCTGGTGCTGTTCTTCGTTGCGGGACTGGCGCTATTGGCGAGGGTGCGGGACTAGCGGAAAAGCATGTAGCCCGGATGGAGCGAAGCGCAATCCGGGATGATCGAGCCGGTTGCGAGAGAGGCCCCGGATTTCGCTGCGCTTCATCCGGGCTACGGGTGCTCAGCGTCTAACGAACATCGCTTTGATAAAGGGTATTCACCGTGATGGCGCCGACCGCGCGCGAGACGCAGGGGCAGATCTTGCCGTTGGTCATTTTCGGGTGATCGCTAAAGAACACATCGCGGTGATCGATCTGGCCGTCAACAGCTACGACGTCGATGGCACAGACGCCGCATTCGCCGCGCTGGCAGTCCGACATCACCTCAAAGCCGGCATCGTTGAGCGCATCGAGCATCGACTTGTTTTCGGGGACCACGATCTCATGACCGGTATCGATCCGGATCCGAAATGGCTCTGTCGGCAGGAGACCACTCGAGCCGAAGGTCTCGTATCGCAAATCGGTCAGCGCGCGCCCGGCTCCCGCCCAGCTGCGCCGCGCCGCTTCGAGCAGCCGCATCGGGCCGCATAGGAT
>DATBYN010000243.1:0-6556 GCA_036513695.1 Bradyrhizobium sp.
CCTACTCAGTCAAATGGGATGCAACCATTCCGGGCCGTTGCGCGTTT
This sequence comes from Bradyrhizobium sp., assembly GCA_036513695.1. Classification (GTDB taxonomy): domain Bacteria; phylum Pseudomonadota; class Alphaproteobacteria; order Rhizobiales; family Xanthobacteraceae; genus Bradyrhizobium. The sequence continues at coordinate 48 of DATBYN010000243.1, forward strand.
AGTTACTCTACCTCAAGAAAAGGATCGCCGTCGTGGGCCATGGCAACATCGAAGTTGGCACTAAATCCCCGACCCGCAAACCTGGTCCGCTGACGACCGAGCGGCCAAGAAATTGCGGCGCGATGTTGCAGCAATGCGCCGACAGCGGCAGTTTCTCGACGCCGCAAAAATTCGTGCGTCTGGTGGGCTGCCGCGATTCCAATGCCCGGCCTGCGCAGGCGGTGCGCCCGCGCCAGGCCGAGTAGTGAACCAACTGGCCGTTCACTGAATGAATTCGCCGCATTTCTGGATCGCGTTATCGGCGGACCCCCACGGCATGATCGGTACCGAGGACGTCGAGTTCTTCGGCGATCCGTCGATCAGCTTGTCCGAATAAACCATATAGACCAGCACGTTGCGCTTGGCGTCGCAGCCGCGGACAATCTGCATCTTCTTGAAAAACAAAGACCGCCGCTGCCGGAACATGTCGTCGCCCTGCTCCATCTTGCCCTTGAAATGGATCGGGCCGATCTGGCGGCAGGCCAGCGAAATATCCGAGACTTGCTCGGCAAGCCCTAGCCACCCCGTGAAACCGCCCTTTTCCGGCACCGTGAAATGACAGGCCACGCCGTCGACCTCGGGGTCGTCGACGCCATAGGTCGCAAGCTTGTCGTTCGGACTGACCCATTTAAACACGGTCGAGCGACGGAAGATCAGGTCTGGCTCGTCGGCCGCGAAAGCCTGGGAGACCGGGCCGAGCGCCAGAGCGAGCGCCAGCAGAGCGACAGCTCTCCATTTCGCGTCACACAGGCTTACGGTTTTGGATGTCATGGATATCTCCGCTGGCGTGGCTCCCCATGTAGGTGCGCGAGTGCCCGTGAGGAAGATTGGCGGTACCGGGTGCCATCCGCGCTTTAACGTAATGTGAGGCTTTTTTGCTACGCTTGAGGCGAAAATAACGGGGATTGGAACTGCTACGCTGGTGAGCGCGTATCCCGTCTGCAACACTAAGAAACCAAGGCTCAAGGATTCGAGGATGACACGCGCAAGCGGGCAAAAGGCTTCCAGCGCCAAGCGGTTATGGCGAATTGTGGCCTTGTCGGCCGCCGGTGCGATCGGCGCTGCGTCACAGGCGGACGCAGCCCTCTACTACTGGTCGGATTCCGATCCCGGATATTATCGGCCCGACCCCACCATCCCGCCGCGGCGGCCAAAGCCTCGGCGTCAGCAGGCCAAGAAGATCCTGGCGCCGGAAAAAGAATCCGCCAAGCCACAGGGACCGCTGGTTATCGCGATCTCGATCGATCAGCAAAAGCTCAGGATCTTCGACGCCAACGGATTCTTTGCCGAGTCGCCGATTTCAACGGGGATGAAGGGCCATCCGACGCCGATGGGCGTGTTCAGCGTCATTCAAAAGCAGAGGCTGCATCACTCCAACATCTATAGCGGCGCGCCGATGCCCTATATGCAGCGGATCACCTGGTCGGGCGTCGCCATCCATGCCGGCGTGCTGCCCGGCTATCCGGCGTCGCATGGCTGCATCCGCATGCCCATGGCCTTTGCCGTAAAGATGTGGAACTGGACCAAGATGGGCGCGCGGGTGGTTGTTGTCCCCGGCGGGCTGACGCCTGAAAACTTCTCTCATCCCCTGCTCGCCACGCAGAGGGTCGCGCCGCAGCCGGTTACCGCGACCGAGCCGCCGGCGGAAGCGCCTGCCGCCGCCAAAGCCGACAAGGGGGCTGATCCCAAGCCTGCGACTTCATCGGCAAGCCTCGAGCTGAGGTCGACCGTTGGACATCACGACGGCGCCAAGCGCGCGATCGACGAGCAGCGCTCTTCGATGCCGCTACGCGATCAGACCCATACCGCGGACGCCAGCGGCGAAATGCCTGCGAACAAAGCTTCGGTCACGATGTCGGATGCCGCGCCGTCAGCCGGCGCGGAGGTTACCGCCGTCAAGACTGACGACGCGTCGAACCTGGAAGCGAAATCAGAACCGGCCAAATCGGACGCTGACGCAGCAGCGCGGCGCGACGACAACGGTTCGTCGGACGACAAGCCGGCCGAGACCAAATCGACCGAAGCGGCAATCACCGCCGCTTCCGTGCAGCCAGGCAGCGATACCGCGAAGACCGAGGCCCCCGCGACAAAGGTCGAGGCCAAGGCGGATGATGTCAAGCCAGAGCCGCAAAAGGCTGACCTGCCCAAATCGAGCGAGAAGCCCGGCGAGAGCCTCAAGGCCGTGACCGAGGCCGCTCCAGACGCTTCCCTGAAAAAAGATCAGAACCGCTTGCTTGATGTGGCAAAGCCGGCCGCCCCGAAACCCGATCCGGCAGCGGCGCCAAAGCGCACTGGCCAGATCGCGGTGTTCATTAGCCGCAAAGATGCAAAGCTCTATGTGCGGCAGAATTTCGCGCCGTTGTTCGAGGCGCCGATCACGATCGCGCCGGGCGACCGGCCGCTCGGCACGCACGTCTTCACCGCGCGAGTCGACAAGGACGATTCCAATCTCTTGCACTGGTCGGTGGTCTCGCTTCCCGTGCCCGCCAGGTATGCCCTGCGTCGCGATGAAGACGAACGCGTCTCGCGGCGGCGCAAGGTCGCGGGCGCGGTAGAGATCAAGCCGATGCCGGTGCCGGATAGCCCTGCCGAGGCACTGGATCGCCTCTCTATTCCCGCTGAGACGATGGCGCGAATTATGGAAGCGATTTCGACCGGCAGCTCGATCATCGTTTCCGATCAGGGCATCGCCGCCGGCGAGACCGGCGAAGGCACGGATTTTATCGTATCGCTGCGCTAGCCGGGCTCGGCCATAGCCTTTCAGCCGCCGTCGCTTTGCCGCAGCGGCTGGGCTAAAAGATCGCCGGCATGAACCAGTTTTCCAATCCGGCCCTCACCACCGAGCCCAACAACGTCAGCGCGAAGGATGCCTTCGACCGGCTGACCTTCCTCGGCTGGCGATGGGGATTGGCGGCGATTGTCGCAGGCCTTGCGGCATCGTTTTTCCTGTTCGGCTATGAGCTGATCTATTGGCGCAACGCCGATATGGATTTCATGGTGATCTACAACGCGCTTGCCCTCAACGCCGGCAAGCCGCAGCTGTTCTTCGATCACACCGCCTATCTGACGATCCTGTCGCTAAAAGTCTGGTACCAGCTGCTGCATGGTCTCGGGTTGCTCGACGCCTATTCGCTGTCAAGCTTTCCACCGGCATCCGATCCAGCCGCATTCGACGCCGCCATGACCAGCGCGGTGCGTGCCGGGCGCCTCCTCGCCTTTTTCATCGCGACCGGCTGCGTGCTGATTTTTGCCGCGCTGGCTCGGCTGATGCAGCGCGACTGGCGTGTCGCGCTGATCGCAACGTTAGCCTTCGCATTCTCCGGCGGCGTTGCCGTGCATTCGCGGATATTGCGCAGCGAACTGGTCGCGGCGTGCCCGGTGATCTTTGCGCTGATGCTTTTGATCGTGGCCGGACGCCGCGCCGGTATCGCGCGCCCACTCGCCCTGGCGATCGCGGCGGGATTGTGCGTGCTTGGCCTCGAGAACAAGGTACAGGCGATCTTGCTGATCGGCGCCTTGCCGCTGGTGGTGCTGCCGTTCGGCAGCGAGAAAAGCGCAAGCGTTGCGTTCTGGAGCTATTCGCAGTTCCGTTGGCTCGCAACCGGCATCGCGGCGGTGGCGGCGATCGCGGCGGCCTGGGCCGCATCGCCACTGATTGCAACCGGCCTGAATCGTGCCCTGCTCGACGCCGCGCAGTTTCATCCGCTGCTGCTCGGCCGGTTCGGCCTCTATCAGGTCGCGCTGGGTATCCTGATCGGCGCATGCATGATCGCCTATGCGATGATCTGGCGCGTCAGCACGGCGGAAACCTTGGCGTCGATGTTTGCGGTCGCTGCCGGTACCGCGATTGCTCTGCTTGTGCTCGATCTCGATTACAGCACCAGCAATGTCATTGCCGTGGTCAATCCGCTGGAAAAGATGCTGACCTTTGCGGACACCAGCACCACCGATGCCGCGAACGGCTCGAACCTGTGGAGTATCTTTGTGCTGCTGGTCGAGGGTATCGGATCGGTCCTCGCGCGCTACACTTTCGTGCTGCACTCCTCCCCGCGTCCGACCGTGCTTCTCATCTGGCTGATCGTGCCCGGCATCATCGTGGCGTGGCGGCGCGGCGAAAGGCTCGTCGCGGTCCAGGCGCTCGCGCTTCTGCTCGCCGCGATCGGGATCGACGCGCTCGGCGTGCGCCGCGGGCTGAAATCCGAATATTTTATCTTTACCGACCCGCTGATCATCCTCTCGGGCGCGGTCCTGCTCGACGCTTTGAGTGATCTGCGGTTTCACAAATGGGCCTGTCCGATCGCAGCAACGCTGTTCGGACTGCATATCGCAGTCGGTCAGGCCGAGCCGATCAAATACGCCTTCATGCGCAGGGGTCCGGAATCGATCTGTGCTTGGAACGTGCATTATATGCCGCTGATGGCGCTGCCCTGGTGTCCGGCCAAGCCATAACGGGTTGTTGACAAGCGCGCCCGCGCCGCTTGGGCTACGCTGGCTCGATCTAAGGGGTGTGCCATGATCAATCGCAGGACGATCTTGTCAGCGGGCCTGGCAGCGATCAGCGGGCCGGTCGTGACGCGGACCGCTTCGGCACAGGCCGCCATGAGCCGCATCACCGCCTATGCCTTTTCATTTCCGGCGCTGGAGGGGGGCGATATCAGGCTCGCCGATTATAGCGGCCAACCACTGTTGGTCGTGAACACGGCCTCGCTGTGCGGCTACACGCCCCAATATGCCGGGCTGCAGGAATTGTGGACCGAATTCCATGATCGTGGCCTGATGATGATCGGCGTTCCCTCCAACGATTTCGGCGGACAGGAACCGGGCGGCTCAAGCGATATCGCGGAGACCGCGCTGCACCATTATGGCGTCACCTTTCCGATCGCCGCAAAAGCGGTGGTGAAGGGCCCAAACGCACATCCATTCTACAAATGGGCTGCGGGAGCCCGACCCAAGGACATCCCACGCTGGAACTTTCACAAATATCTCATCGGCCGTGACGGCTACATCGCGGACGTGTTCCCGGAGACCGTCGAGCCCTCGGATACACGCGTCAAAACCGCGATTGCGCGGGCACTTGCGGACACCTGACGCCCAAAGACTCCCTCGCGACAATTAACCTGTTCTGGTGACAAATCAGCCTCCCGCGATAAAAGCCGTTGCCGTGGCGGCGCAGGTCCAACTAGGCTAATATGATCAGGGGCGGGAATTGGCTCGGGCATGGCAAAGAGCTGGGCCGAGCGGGATCAGCATAGGGAAAATGCGATGCGTATTGCGGCAGGATTGATCTTTGCAGGCGCGGTTTCGCTTTGTGCATCCAGCGCGGCGTGGTCACAGACCCCAGCGCCCAAGGCTGCGGCAGCCCCGCAAGCCGCCCCGGCGCCAGCTGCAGCCGCAGCTCTCGCGCCTACGCCGGCACCGGCAAAAGCCGCCTGCGCGAATCCGAATGCGCTCGGCATCGCCCGGGTCGTCGAGATCGACACGACGGGCGGGCCCGGCTTCGGCTTCGAGCACTTCAAGCAGCTCGATTTCCTGCGCGACCACGAAGTGGTGCTCACGTTCGACGACGGCCCATGGCCGCAAAACACCCCGTCAGTGCTGAAGACGCTCGCGGACGAATGCACGACGGGGATTTTCTTCCCGATCGGCAAGCACTCGACCTACTATCCGGAAATCCTCAAAGAGGTTCTGGCCGCTGGCCACACCGTCGGCTCGCACACCTGGTCGCACGCGACGCTGACCAACAAGAAGCTGACCGAAGACCAGCGCAAGGAAGAGATCGAGAAGGGTTTCAGCGCGGTGAAATGGGGCCTCGGCGGCGTTTCTCCCTCGCCGTTCTTCCGCTTCCCGGCGCTGCAGCATCCGCCGGAAATGGTGACCTATCTCGGCACCCGAAATATCGCGATGTTCTCCTGCGACCTCGACTCCTTCGATTTCAAGGCGCGCAATGCTCAGCAGGTGATCGACGTCACCATGAAGAAGCTCGACAAGCTCGGCAAAGGCATCATCCTGCTGCATGATTTCCACAAGCACACCGCGGAGGCCCTGCCCGAGCTGCTGCACCGGTTGAAGGCCGGCGGTTACAAGGTCGTCAAGATGATCGCCAAAGCCCCGGTACAAACCATCGCGCAGTACGACGACGAGATCCTGAAAGACACCAAGCTGCCGACCGTGAGCTCGCGGCCGGTCTCCAGCGTGGTGCAGACGATTTCGGAATAGCATCCGCCGCGCACGATAACGCCGATGCCGGATCTGCGTATTGACGGCTATGTCATCGTGTCGGCGGACGGCATGCTGGCGAACGCCGACCGCGTGATGCCGGTTGGGTTGCAATTCGAGGGCGACAAGAAGTTCTTCACCGCAGCGCTTGATCGCGCCGACCTGATCGTGCACGGCCGGCATTCCGGCGAGGACCAGCCGAATTCCCCCAAGCGAAAGCGGGTCGTGCTGACCCGGAAGATCGCCACCGTTGC
>DATBYN010000244.1:0-7601 GCA_036513695.1 Bradyrhizobium sp.
CAGCATCGGCTTGCCCACATGGTTGACGCCGCCGAGGATGCCGCCATGGCCGCCGGTGGCAACGTAGCCGCCGGGCCGCGCATCGGCCTTCATGACCTCGCGCGCGGCGAAGGCGCGCTGCTCCTGGATGACGACAACGCCGGCACGGTTGCGGCCCTGTTCGTCGGCCCAGATTTTGGAGCCGATGTAAATCAGGGAATCGACGATATTGTGGGGGCCGTCGTTGCTGATCTGGCCTTGCGGCCGCTGCGCGGCATTGCCGCAAATCGGCACGGGTGTATCGATCAGAAGATTGAACCAATAGGCGGTTTCCTCCACCGCCGGGCTACCCTGGGTGACGATTGCGCCGTCGTATTTGCCGCTCGCCATGACGCGCTGGGCGATGTTCGTAACCCGGGCGAGCGCGGGACGCGGCGGTGCTGAGGCAAGGTGGCGCGGCTTATAGGGAAAGAAATCCTTGCCGCGCACTTCGGGGCCGATGTCGCCTTCGCCGACGTCAGTGCGAAGCCCGGCAGGGAGACCCTTTGTGTAGCCGCTCGGGGGCAGCAACCGATAGAAATCAACCTCGGCAAGCGACGAGATCACACTGGCCCGACCGTCGGCGCCGACCGACAGCCGGTCGATTTCCGCAAAACTGCGCGATCCGTCCGGAAAAAACCCCTGGCGCGCCTTGTCGGCGGGCGCGTTCGGGACCGCGCATTCCTCTTCCCAAGGCTCGCCATCCGCCTGCCGTGCCATGTAGGGCAGCGGATAGAGCCCATCCTCGGGACGAAGCTCGACCTCGTAGACCGGCTTGTCGCTCGCGCCACGGCGCTCCTTGTGAAAGCCGCCTTCGGCGTCGATGAACCCATCTGCGGTCGCATAAAGTTCGGCCGCGTCGCGTTCGAGCGGGTGCGCCGAGAATTGCTCGACATAAACTTTGACCGGCGCGGCGAGCCGCTGCGCCCGAAGCGCGTCGAATTTTGACGGGCCGCCGTCAGGATTCGTCAGCAATGGAAGATTGAATCTCTGGCGTGCCTTGTTCGAGGTGACGAGCGGCGGCGTATTCTGGATCGTGGCATTCGGACCGGAGAGATGCGCGATCCGCAGTTTCGATTTCGACTCCATGCGAGTTCTCCTATTGGCGAGGGCTACTGCACGGCACGCGCCGGCTGTCCTGCCGGCGCGTCGCGCAGCGGCAATTCGTCGATCAGGGCGCAACAGGCGACATGGCCGGGCGCGACAAGATGCGGCGGCGGTACCACCGCGCCGCAGACCGTGCGGGCGAATTTGCAGCGCGGTGCGAAGCTGCAGCCCTCTGGCATCAGGCGAAGGTCGGGCGGGCTGCCCGGGATCGCCTCGATGTCCTGCTTCCGCAATGGGTCGTGCAGGATCGAGGCTAGGAGCCCCATCGTGTAGGGGTGGCGCGGCTGCAGCAGGACCTCGCAGGCAGTGCCGAATTCGACGATCCGTCCCGCATACATGACTGCGACCTTGTCGGCGATTTGTGCCGCGACGCCGAGATCGTGCGTCACAAAGATCAATCCCATGCCGAGCTCCCGCTGTAGCCTGCGCAGCAGAAGTAGAATCTGGATCTGCACCGAGGCATCGAGCGCCGTTGTCGGTTCGTCGGCCAGCACGAGGCGTGGTCGGCACGACAATGCCATCGCGATGAGCGCACGCTGGCGTAGGCCGCCCGACAGTTCGTGCGGGTAGCAATCGAGCCGACGTTCCGGCGAAGGCACCTTGACCAATTGCAGGATTTCGAACGCGCGATCTTGCGCGATCTTGCGCGAACAGCGCTCATGGCGCATCACCGTTTCGGCGATCTGGCGGCCGATCGTGTAGACTGGGTCGAGCGCCGTCATCGGCTCCTGGAACACCATGGCCACGGTCGAGCCGCGCACCGTCGCCAGTTGCCGCTCGCCGAGCGCCGTGATGTCGTGTTGGCCGACCTTAATGCGGCCCCTGATGACGGTGCGCTTGCCCGGCAAGAGACGCATGAGGGCGCGCATCGTGACCGACTTGCCGCAGCCGGATTCGCCGATGATGCATAGGACTTCGCCCGGCATCAGAGCGAAGGACACGCCGTTCACCGCCCATACGGTCTCGTCATGGTCAACGAACCTGACGTGAAGATCGTCGACTTCGACGAGGGGGCGGTCGAATTGCGGCGCTTGATCCGGCACGGCTTTCTCAGCACGCAACGGCATCAGCGGCGCGTCGCAGAGGCACCGGCCCCATGCGCGCCCGGCTGTGACCGGACTGGGGATTGTCCATGTGGCAAGCGACCAGATGCGCCGCATGATGTCCCGATCCGCCGAGCGGCGGGGGCTTGATTGCGCAGATGTCCTCGGCGAACGGGCACCGGGTGCGGAAACGGCAGCCGCTCGGCGGATCGACCGTGTTGGGCGGATCGTCGGCAAGCGGCGCGGTCTCGACGCGCCGACGCGGATCGGTCGCCAGGCGCGATTCGAGCAGCGCCTTCGTGTACGGATGTTTCGGCTCTCGATAGATGGCGTCGGTCAGTCCGATCTCAACGACCTGGCCCAGATACATGACCAGCATTCGGTCCGAAACGTAGCGCACGACGTTCAAGTCGTGCGAGATGAAGACATAGGTCAGTTTCAATGTCTGTTTGAGATGACGCAGCAGGTTCAGCACCTGGGCCGCGATCGATTTGTCGAGAGCCGAGACCGCTTCGTCCAGGATGACCATGCGCGGGTCCAGCGCGAGCGCCCGGGCGATATTGACGCGCTGCTTTTGCCCGCCGGACAGTTCGTGCGGATAGCGCGAGGCAAACAGGGCGGGGTCGAGGCCGACGCGTTGCAGCAGGTCGTGCGCGAGCGTTCTCGCCTCGGCGCGGCGCATGCCATGGACGCGCGGACCGTAGCCGATCGAGTCCACGATCGAAAGGCGCGGATTGAGCGAGGAATCGCTGTCCTGAAACACGATCTGCATGTTGCGGCGCAGTTCGCGCAGCGACAGCCCTTGCGGTCCACCCACCAAGTCGCCGTCAAAAATGATACAGCCCCCCTCTTGTGGGATGAGGCCCATGAGAATGCGGGCCAGCGTGGACTTGCCGCAACCGGATTCGCCGACGACGCCCAACGTCTCGCCCTTGAGCACGACGAACGAGACATCGTCTACGGCCTTGATGGAGGCGATCTTGCGGTTGAGCACTCCGCCATGAATCGGGAAGTGCTTTTTAAGATGCTCCACGATCAGAAGCGGCTGGGCCTTGCCTCCGCGATCGCGCGGATCGTCGGGCGCTATCCGCGGTGGCGGATTAAGGCACGGCAAGGCTTCGAACACCATCCCATCACCCCTCAGGCCCTGATGTCCATCGCCTGACGCAGGCCGTCGCTGACCAGGTTGAACGACAGCGAGCAAATGAAGATCGCGGCGCCGGGCAGCGCGCAGACCACCGGCTGCACATAGATCGACTGTCGCAGCGTGGACAGCATCAATCCCCAATCGGACGTCGGCGGGGCGACGCCCAGGCCGAGAAAGGACAGTCCGGCAGCGAGCAGGATCGACACCGAGATGAGGCTCGACGCGTAGATCAGCACCGGCGCAAGCACATTGCGCAGCACATGGTGGAAGATGATGGAGAGGCTCGACGCGCCGCTGGCCCGCGCGGCATCGACAAAATCGCGGCTGCGGATCTGGGTGGTGGCCACCTCGGACACGCGGCACAGCGGCGGAATGAACACGAGAGTGAGGGCAATGAGGCTGATAGCAATCCCGCCACCCATCGTTCCCGAGATGGCGACGGCAAGCAGCACCGATGGGAACGCGTAGAACACGTCCATGATGCGCATGATCAAGGTGTTGATCCAGCCGCCGGCAAAGCCGGCCAGTAGCCCGAGGAAACCACCGATGCAGGTCGCGAGCCCGACGGGGACGATGCCCATAAGAAGCGATATGCGGCCGCCGAAGATCAATCGCGAGAGCATGTCGCGACCGAGCTCGTCGGTGCCGAGGATGAAGCTCTTGTAGCCGATAGGCTTGAGGCGATGGATCATGCTGGTCGCGTTGGGGTCGTATGGCGCGACTAGGGGCGCAAGGACGGCGGCCAGCGCGATGATGGCGATGACTAGCGCGAAGAACAGCGTGACGTAATCGCGGCTCAGGCGCCGGCCGACCGTCCGCCAATAGCCGCAGGCTCGCGCCGTCAGCGGCCCTTGCTTTGCTCCGGGAAGCAGTGGCAATCGCAGCGTCGTGTCGCTCATGTCGCGCCTCAAGCGCGCTTAATGCGCGGGTCGATCGCTGTCTGCAGCAGATCGACCACGAGATTGATGAACACGAACCACAGGGCGAGAACCAGCATCGCGCCCTGAAGCATCGGGATGTCGCGGGTCAAGATCGCCTTGTTGAGGAGAAATCCCGTGCCTGGCCAGGTGAAGATCGTCTCGATCAGGATGGAACCGCCGACGAGATAGCCGAACTGCAGGCCCATGACGGTGAGTACCTGTGGCAGTGCGTTACGCAGCGCGTGGCGCAGCACGCCCCAGCCCCGTAGACCTTTGGCGCGCAATGTGAGGATGAATTCCTGCGACAGGATGTCGGCTATGGCGGCCCGCGTGCTGCGCATGATGATACCCAGCGGCACGAGCGCCGTCGCGATAACCGGAAGCACCGCGTATTTGAGCTGGCTCCACTGCAGCGGATTGAAGCCGGCGGAGCCGGCGGAGCCCATGCCGGTAGCCGGCAGAACACGCAGCTCGACCGCGAAGATGATGATCAGGACGATGGCGAACCAGTAATTCGGTACGCTGATGCCGATCACCGCAAGGCTAGTAGCGATGCGGTCCGGCACGCGCCCGACGTAATAAGCGGCAAGCGTTCCAAGGAGAAGCGCCAGGGGGAAGGCCACGGTCACCGCGCCGATCGATACGTACAGTGTATTGGCGAGCGCATGCAGCACCTCGCCCAGCACCGGACGGTTGGTCTGAATCGACATGCCGAAGTCGCCCGAAAGTGCGCGCAGCAACCACTTTACATATTGGATCGGCACTGGCTGATCGAGACCGTAAGCATGTTTCAGGTAGGTCACGTCCGCCTGTGTCGCATCGGGCGGCAGCAGGTTTTGAACCGGATCGCCCGGTGCCAGATAGACGAGGCAGAAACAAATAATCGTAACCCCGATGGCGATCGGGATGGCGAGCATGATCCTCCGTACCGCGTAGTACCACATCAGGTCGTTTCGACTGCGTCGGACGATGACCCAGCAATTAAGATGCCAAGGCCTGCCACGGCATTCCGCCGATCTTTCGGGCGGAACGCACAGGCACGGTGCAGAGTGGCGCCGGGATACGCAGCTTCGTGCACAAAAATGCAACCAGCCGCCTGGTGTGACGGCGGAAAGGCACAGGCCGCCGGGATCGCGCGGGGTCTTTGCAAAGGCACGGTCCTTGCAAGAACACCGCGCAGGAAGAGCAGTGGCTTCAGACGCAATTCAGCGCGGAGAGGTGCTCGTAATGCTCAATCTGCACAAGACCTTTACCTCGGTTTTGGTTGCGCTGTTGATGGCGTCGGGCGCATTGACACTCCAGCCGGAAACGGCCGCCGCGGAGTCTGTTTTGCGCATTGCTATGACAGCCGGCGACATTCCCGACTGGGCCGGACAGCCCGATCAGGGTTTCGAAGGCTATCGGTTCGTCGGGTTCAACCTCTATGACGGGCTTGTCGACTGGGATCTGGCGCGCAACGACCAGGAGGCCGACATCAGGCCCGCGCTGGCGACGAAGTGGTCTTCCAATCCCGACGATCCAAAGAAATGGATTATCGAACTGCGCCATGACGTCAAATTCCACGACGGCTGCGATTGGAATGCCGATGCCGCGATTTGGAACTTCGAAAGGCTGACGTCGAAGACGAGTCCGGCCTTCAATCCCCTGAACTTCGCCCGCGCGCGCTCCCGCAGCAACGACATTGACCATGTCGAGAAGATCGACAGCTCCACGATTGCGATCCATACCAACACCGTCGTCTCGCTGTTTCCCTATAACCTGCCGTTCCTGCTGATGATGTCGCCTTGCGCAATGGCGAAGGCAGGGAACGACTATCAGGCCTATGCCAAAGCGCCGGCTGGAACGGGCCCCTATAAGTTCGACAAGGTGGTGCCGCACGAGCGGCTCGAGCTCGTCAAGAACCCCGATTACTGGGACCACAACCGCATTCCCAAGCAGGACCGCGTCGTGCTGTTGCCGATGCCGGAGGCGTCGACGCGTGTCGCGGCGCTGCTGTCCGGGCAGGTCGATTGGGTCGAGGCACCACCGCCCGATGCCATCGACCGCCTCAAGACCGCCGGGATGAACATCGTCACCAACGTGTATCCGCACACTTGGCCTTATCTCCTGAACTTCATGCGCGGGCCGTTCGCGGACCTGCGCGTGCGTCAGGCTGCGAACTACGCGGTCAACCGCGGCGAGATGGTCGAGATGCTCAACGGCGTTGCGGTCCCGAGCTATGGGGTCTTCGTGCCGACCCAAAGATTCTACGGGCGTCCGTTCGAACACAAGACCGATCCGGGGAAGGCGACGGAGCTTCTGAAAGCGGCCAAATGCTATCCCTGTGCAATCACGGTTGCGATCTCGACATCGGGGTCGGGCCAGATGCAGCCGCTGCCGATGAACGAGTTGATGAAGGAGCAGCTTGAAAAGGCCGGGTTCAAGCTGACGTTCGATACGCTCGACTGGAACACCATCCTGACGATCTATATCCAAGGTGCGGTGAAATTCCCCCAGTATGATGCCGTCAATTTCAGCAGCGGCGCAACCGATCCGCTCAATTACCTGAAGACCATCATGAGCAGCTACAAGGCCCCCAATGGGGCAAACTGGGGCGGATATTCAAATCCCAAGGTGGACGAGCTTGCACTGCGTGCACTCTCCACCTTCGACCAGACAGAACGTGATAAGCTGGTCACGGAAGTCCACGAGGCCACCAGCGCTGATGCGGTGCGGGTCTTTATCGTCAGCGATCTCAACCCGCGTGCACTATCGCCGAAGCTGTCGGGCTTCGTCCAGGCGCGTAGCTGGTTTCAGGACATCACTCCTGTCGCGGTCGGAAACTGAGCGATTACATTGCTCCGGGCAGGCCGCCGACTTGCGAATGTCATCCTGCAGCGAACAGCTCCTAGGATTATGGTGCCCGTGCACACCCTGCGACCGTATCTCCACGTCGGTGAAACGCGTCAATGAATGCGAGAAGGGACGGATCGTCAGATGCAGGCTGCCAGCCCGGCCCGCCGAGAACCACCAGAACCTCGGCAGGAGGACAATCGGCGAAGCCGTAGTCCGCAAGGAGCCGCAATCCGTTCGCCATCCTCAGCTCGCCGCTCGAGTTGTCCACCACAAAAAATCGCAGGGCCAGGTGGCAAGCGCCTGGCCATCGACCAGGCACGCCGTAAGTTGCGCCAATGTCGATGGGCTCGATGCCCTCGTAGGCGAGGATGGCAAAGGGGGTCGCCGGCCGCTGCATCCTAGTAGAGCCCGCGCTCGGCCATGACCTTCGTCTGCCGGTCGTTCTCTTCCTGGCTGAGGCCCTTGACGTGATCAAGCAGCATCTGCGCGTACGTGGGCAGGATCGCACGGTCGACATGTCTGCTCGCATCC
>DATBYN010000245.1:0-11948 GCA_036513695.1 Bradyrhizobium sp.
ATCGGCCGTTTCACGCACAACATCCGGGTTCCATGAAGTTGCCGCGCAAGCTGCATATCAAGTCATATGGCTGTCAGATGAATGTCTACGATGCGCAACGCATGGTGGACACGCTGGCACCGGAAGGATTCGTCGAGACCGCGAGCGTCGAGGAAGCGGATCTGGTGATCCTCAACACCTGCCACATCCGCGAAAAGGCCTCCGAGAAAGTCTACTCCGAACTCGGACGGTTGCGCGCCGTCAAGGACGAAGCCGCGCGCCACGGCCGGCAAATGAATATCGCGGTCGCGGGCTGCGTCGCCCAGGCCGAGGGCAGCGAGATCATCCGCCGGGCACCGGTGGTCGATGTCGTGGTCGGTCCGCAGAGCTATCACCATCTGCCGCAGCTATTGGCGCAGGCACAGCGCGACGGCCGCGCGCTGGAGACCGAATTTCCGGTCGAGGACAAATTTGGTTTTTTAGCTCCGCCGAAGCCCGACGCCATCCGCGCGCGCGGGATTTCGTCCTTTGTCACCGTGCAGGAAGGCTGCGACAAATTTTGTACGTTCTGCGTGGTGCCCTATACGCGCGGCGCCGAGGTCTCGCGTCCCGTCGCAAAAATCGTCGACGATGTGGCAAGACTTGCCGACAATGGCGTGCGCGAAATCACGCTGATCGGGCAAAACGTCAACGCCTATCACGGCGAGGGTCCGGATGGCCGGACCTGGTCGCTCGGCGCGCTGCTTTATCATCTCGCCGAAATTCCCGGCATCGTCCGCTTGCGCTACTCGACCAGCCATCCCCGTGACGTCGAGGATACGCTGATCGAGGCCCATCGCGATCTGCCGACGCTGATGCCGTTCGTACACCTTCCGGTGCAATCCGGCTCCGACCGGGTACTTGCTGCCATGAACCGCAAGCATACCATTGCGGATTACCGCCGCGCCATCGACCGGTTTCGTGCCGCGCGGCAAGATATTGCATTTTCATCGGATTTTATCGTGGGTTTTCCCGGCGAGACCGAGGAAGATTTTTTGGCCACCCTCGCGCTGGTCAGACAAATCGGATACGCTGGCGCCTATTCGTTCAAGTATTCGCCGCGGCCCGGGACGCCGGCGGCGGACATGCGGGAGATGGTGTCGGCGAAAGAGATGGACGAGCGATTGGTGCGGCTTCAGGAATTGATCGACAGCCAACAATCGGCCTTCAACGCGGCCGCGATTGGCAACATCGTCGATGTGCTATTCGAGCGGAGCGCCCGCAATCCCGGCCAGATTGTCGGCCGCACCGCCTATCTGCAGCCGGCGCATGTGATGGCCTCTGCCGACATCATTGGACAGGTATTGCCGGTGAAGGTTCAGAGCCTCGAGCGCTATAGCCTGCTCGGCGAGCTCGTGTGCACGCCGGATGCGCGAACCACGCAAGCTGCTTCTGACATGACGCCTTCTAAAATGACGCCCTCCGAAATGACAACGGGAGCCTGAACCCTTGCCAAAAAGCGCATCGGATTCGCCTTCGCTCGCTCCCAGCCGCAAACTTGACCGCGACATGCAAATCCCGCCAGAGACGCAAGTCGTCATCGACTTCGACGACAACCGCGCAGCCTCGGCGCTAGTCGGACCCTATGGACAAAACCTGGCACTGATCGAGCGCCGGCTCGGCGTCGTGGTCGATTCGCGCGGCAATCACATCTCGATCGCGGGTTCGCGCGACGGCTGCGACGCCGCGCGGCGGGTGCTGGAGACGCTCTACGCGCAGGCCATCCAGGGCCATGATCTGTCGCAGGGCGAGGTCGAGGGCGCGATCCGCGCCGTGATCGCGCAGGGCTCGCTGTTCGAATTCGACGCCAAAAGTGCAAAATCGTCGTTCGAGAGCATCAACCTGCGCAAGCGGCCGGTGCGGGCGCGCACCGCAGCCCAGGACTCCTATATCCGCGCGCTGAAACGCCACGAGATGGTGTTCGGCATCGGCCCCGCCGGCACCGGCAAGACCTGGCTTGCGGTGGCGCATGCCGCGCAACTGTTCGAGCGCAAGGAAGTCGATCGCATCATCCTGTCGCGCCCCGCGGTAGAAGCCGGCGAGCGGCTCGGTTTCCTGCCCGGCGATCTTCGCGAAAAGGTCGATCCTTACTTAAGGCCGATCTACGACGCGCTGTACGATCTGATGGATTCGCGGATTGTCGAGCGTGCGCTGCAAACCGGCGAAATCGAGATCGCGCCGCTCGCTTTCATGCGCGGCCGCACGCTGACCAACGCCGCCATCATCCTGGACGAGGCGCAAAACACCACTTCGATGCAGATGAAGATGTTCCTGACCCGGCTTGGCGAGAACAGCCGCATGATCATCACCGGCGATCCCTCGCAGGTCGATTTGCCGAACGGCCAAACCTCGGGGCTTGCGGAAGCCGCAAAACTGCTCGATGGCGTCGAAGGCATCGCGCAGGTAAAATTCACGGCCGAGGACGTGATCCGCCATGAGCTGGTGGCACGGATCGTCGCCGCCTATGAGGGGTCGCCGCAGCGGCCGGCAACCAAAAAGCCCTGATGCAAGAGACTGCCGCCGAAAGCGCGCTGGAGCCGAACTCCGGCCGCAACAGAAATTCCGGACCGATGGCGCCATTTGCCCTTCCCATAACCGAGGTTCTCGTGGTCGCCGACGGCTGGCAGGCCGAGCTCGACGCCGAAGCGATCATCCAGCGCGCCATCGCGGCCGCCGCCGAGATTGCGGACGCGGATGTCGGCGAAGCCGAACTGGCAGTAATGCTGACCGACGATTCCGGAATCCGCACGCTCAACTGCAACTGGCGCGGCATCGACAAGCCGACCAACGTGCTGTCGTTTCCGGCGCTGCAACCGACCGGCGCCGGCGGTCCCGATGATGCGCCGCGCATGCTTGGCGACATCGCGATCGCCTATGAGACGACGCGCAAGGAGGCCGATGACGAACAAAAGCCATTCGATCATCATTTGAGCCATCTTGCGGTTCATGGCTTCCTGCATTTGATCGGCTACGATCACGAAAACGACGACGACGCCGAAGCGATGGAAACCCTGGAAGCAGAGATCCTGGCGCAGCTCGGCATCCCCAATCCGTATGCGGATCGCGATCCCAACGCGGACCGGGAGCGGACGGACTGAGATGACGGACTCCGAACCGATCCACGACAATCCGCGCAACACGCGCAACCTGCCGGCCGTCATCCCGCCGGGCGAAGTGACGCGCCCGGTTGCCGAGAACTGGCTGACGCGGGCGATCCGTACCCTGTTCGGATGGAAGCCGGGATCGGTCCGCGACGATCTGCAGGTCGTGCTCGACGCCTCGACCCCGGACGAGGTCGGGTTTTCGGCGATCGAGCGCACCATGTTGCGCAATATCCTCGGCTTGCACGAACGGCGCATCGCCGACGTCATGGTGCATCGCGCCGATATCGTCGCGGTCAAGCGCGATATCCAATTGGGCGAATTGATGGACCTGTTCGAAAGCGCGGCGCATTCGCGGCTCGTGGTCTACAACGAAACCCTCGACGATCCCGAGGGCATCGTCCACATCCGCGACCTCCTGGCGTTCATGACCGCGAAGGCGCGCGTCTCCGATACCAGCAAGGCCAAGCGCAAGAAGGCCTTGCCGGCCGGCCTCGATTTGCGCGCGGTCGATCTCGCGCTGCCGCTCTCCGAAGCCAACATCATCCGCAAGCTATTGTATGTTCCGCCGTCGATGCGGGCGATCGATCTGTTGGCGCAGATGCAGGCCTCGCGTATCCATTTGGCGCTGGTGGTGGACGAATATGGCGGCACCGACGGCCTGGTGTCGATCGAGGACATCGTCGAGCAAATCGTCGGCGAGATCGATGACGAGCATGACAGCGACGAGCCGCCGGCGATCGTGCGGCAGCTGGACAATTCCTTCATCGCCGACGCCCGCGCCAGCCTCGATGATGTCCGCTCCGTGATCGGCGAGGATTTTGTGACCGGCGAAGCCGGCGAGGAAGTCGAGACGCTCGGCGGCTATCTCGTCACCCATGTCGGCCGCCTGCCGGTGCGCGGCGAAGTCATTTCCGGCCCCGGCAATTACGAAATCGAAGTGCTCGATGCGGATCCAAGGCGGGTCAAACGCCTGCGCATCGCCGTCCGCAAGGAACGCCCCGCACCGCGTACGCAACGCGAGAGCCGCCGCCGCGAGGCCGCCTCGGAGACCGGCACACCGCCACAGGCCAACGACAATACGAGCCCGCCGCCCGGCGACGGGGCCGGCTCGCAGTGAAGAAAACAAACAAACCTCGCACCGCCGGCCTTGCGATCATCCTGGCATGGGGATGGAAGCGTGCGGCGATCGCGCTCGCCGCGGGAGCGCTGTCGTCGTTGGCGATGGCGCCGTTCAACGCTTGGCCGCTATTATTCCTGACTTTTCCCGTCATGGTCTGGCTGCTCGACGGCGCCGCCGCCGGGCGCTGGCACGGCGTGCCGGCGGCGGCGATGTCCGGCTGGTGGTTCGGGCTCGGCTATTTCGTGCCGGGACTGTACTGGATCGGCTACGCGTTTTTGGTCGATGCCTCTACCTTCGCGTGGCTGATGCCGTTCGCGGTGCTGGGGCTGCCGGCCTATCTCGCGCTGTTCACCGCTTTCGGTTTTGCACTGGCGCGCCTGATCTGGACCCGGGACGCCTCGCGCCTGATCGCGCTTGCCGCAAGCCTGACGTTCAGCGAATGGCTGCGCGGCCATTTGCTCACCGGCTTCCCGTGGAATGCGTTCGGCTACGCGCTGACCGAACCGCTGGCGCTCGCGCAGACCGCGTCGCTGATCGGCCTGTGGGGCCTGACATTCCTCGCCGTCGCGATCTTCGCAAGCCCGGCGGTGCTGATCGATGGCAGTTCGCGCGGGCGACAGCCGTGGATCGCGCTCGCGATGGCGCTATCGCTGCTCGTCGCGATGGGAATCTTCGGCGCCGTTCGCCTCAGCCTGCAGCCGACCACGACGGTCGCCAATGTAAAGCTGCGGATCATGCAGCCCAATCTGCAGCAGGACGACCGCTTCAACTACTCCGCCAAGGCGGCGGTGATGCAGAAATATCTGACGCTGTCGGATCGCGCCTCCGGCCCGCAATCCACCGGCGTGCGCGACGCCAGCATATTGATATGGCCGGAATCGGCGTTTCCGTTTTTCCTGACCCGCGAAGCCGATGCGATGGCCGAGATCGCCGAGCTGTTGCCCAAGGGCACCGTCCTGATCACGGGCTCGGTGCGCGCGCCCGACCTGCCGCCCGGCACCAGGATCACCCGCGCCTACAATTCGATCTACGTCATCGACCATGATGGCAGCGTGCTCGCGGTGTACGACAAGTTGCATCTGGTGCCGTTCGGCGAGTATCTGCCGTTTCAGGACTGGATGGAAAAGCTCGGCTTCGTGCAGCTCACCAAGATGCAGGGCGGATTCATTGCCGGCACGCGCCGCCGAACGCTCGCGGTGCCGAATGCGCCGCGTGCGCTACCTTTGATCTGTTACGAAGCGGTGTTTCCCGGCAACGTTGCGGCGCGCGACGATCGTCCCGGCTGGATCGTCAATTTGACCAATGACGGCTGGTTCGGAATCTCCACCGGTCCGTATCAGCATCTGCAGCAGGCGCGGCTGCGCGGCATCGAAGAAGGACTGCCCGTGGTCCGCGCAGCGAACACGGGCATTTCCGCGGTCATCGATCCGCTGGGACGGATTGTCGCACAACTCGGGCTCGGCGTCGAAGGCGTGCTCGATTCCAGCCTGCCGTCAGCGATTGCGCCGACCATCTATGCGCGCAGCGGCGACATTCCCACAGCGATCATCGTTGCGGCTGGCTTTGTTTTCGCAATTCGCCGCCGCGTTGCGAAGCCAACCTCCTGACGCCTTGATCTCGATGTCTATGTTTTTGCTACCGGCATGAATCTTGACTGGAGGAAATCCACAGTTGACAGACCGATGCTGCCATTCGCATTCTGTTAACCAGTCAGTCCATTGCTCACGCTCTCCGCTTTCTTCTCTGATCCTCTGAGCAAGATTTGACGCTATTGACGCCTGGGGCATAATTTCGTCTTGCCTCATCCCGCAAGGCGTAGTCCCACTAAGCGTAATCCCACAAGGCGTAGTCCCAAGGAGTGTTGCAGATGTCGACCAAGGCGCCGAACCCTGTTGACAAATATGTCGGCAGTCGTGTGCGCATGCGCCGCATCATGCTGGGCATGAGCCAGGAGAAGCTCGGCGAAGCGCTGGGCCTCACCTTCCAGCAGGTTCAGAAATATGAGAAGGGCACCAACCGCGTCGGCGCCAGCCGCATCCAGCAGATCTCCGAAATACTTCAAGTGCCGGTTTCGTTTTTGTTCGAGGGAGGACCGAGCGGCACCGCGGGCGCCGAAGGTTTTGCCGAAGGCACCTCGCCGGCTTACGTTTCCGACTTTCTGGCGACCTCCGAGGGCCTGGCGCTGACGCGCGCGTTCACGCGCATCGCCGACGCCAAGCTCCGCCGCAGCATTGTCGAACTGGTCGAGCAGATCGCGGCGCGCGAAGCAATCGACAAGGGCTGAACGTCCGCCGTCATTCCGGGGCGCTTCCGAGGCAAGCGAACCCGGAATGACGATAATTGGAATCCTCCAAGGGCAAACAACATGCTGACAACCGCAAATCCTTTCGATCCCAAAACCATCCTCGACGGCATCCGCCGCTGGGTCGAAATCGAAACGCCGACGGAAGCGCCGGAGCAGATCAACAAGCTCGCGACCATGGTCGCCAACGGCTATCGCGATTTGCCTGCCACGATCGAGCGCGTCGCCGGAAAAGATGGCTGCGGCGATCATCTCGTGGCGCGCTCGTCATGGGGCCAGCAGGCGCCGGGAATCCTGGTGCTCAGCCATATCGACACCGTGCATCCCATCGGATTCATCGAGCGGCTTCCGTTCAAAATAGAGGGCGACAGCGCTTTCGGTCCCGGCATCTACGACATGAAGGGCGGCGCTTATCTGGCCTACCACGCGTTTGCGAAGATTTGTGCGAACGCGGAGCGTTCGCCGCTCGGCATCACCCAGCTTTACGTCTCGGACGAAGAAATCGGCAGCCCGACGTCGCGCGCGCTGATCGAGGCGGAGGGGCGCAAGGCAAAATATGTGCTGGTCACCGAGCCCGCACGCGACGGCGGAAAAATCGTCACCGGGCGCAAGGGCGTCGCGCGCTTCGAGGTTTTTGTCAAAGGCGTGCCCGCCCATGCCGGCTCGCGGCCCGAGGATGGCCGCAGCGCGATCCGCGAACTCGCCAACATCATTCAGACGCTGGAAGCGATGAACGATCTGAAGCGCGGCGTGACCGTCAATGTCGGCGTCGTCAGGGGCGGCACGCGGCCGAACGTGATCGCGGAGGAAGCCTATGCCGAGGTCGATCTGCGCGTCCCCTCGATTGCAGATGCCGACGAGTTCGTTGCCAAAATCCTCAATCTGAAATCGCGCACCGAGGGTGTCAGCGTCAAAATCGTCGGCGATCTGAACCGGCCGCCCTACGAGAAGAGCAATGCCGGTGCAGCACTTTACCAACATGCCAAGACGCTCGCCGCCGAAATCGGGTTTGAACTGGTGGATACCGCAACCGGCGGCGGCTCCGACGGCAATTTTACGGCGCCTCACACCGCAACGCTCGACGGCCTCGGCGTCGATGGCAAGGGCGCGCATACCCATTACGAACAGATATATATTTCGTCGATCGAGCCGAGGGCACGGCTATTGCATCGGCTGTATCAGACGCTGCGATGAGCTTGGCTGCACGCGATCCGTCGGAGCGCGATGCGTCCGATGAGGACCTCAGCACCCGCCCGCATGGCTCGTTTTTCGGCCGCCGCAAAGGCCACAAGCTCCGTGCGCACCAGGCCGACCTGATCGAGCATCTGCTGCCGCGGCTTGCGCTCGACATCGGCACGCCGTGCCCGCCCGATCTCTCTGAAATGTTCGACCGGCCGCTCGAAGCGGTCAGGCTAGAGATCGGATTCGGCGGCGGCGAACATCTGATCGCGGAGGCACGCGCCTTTCCGGACACCGGCTTCATCGGCTGCGAGCCCTATGTCAACGGCATGGCAAAAATCCTGACCCAGATCGAAGCGCACAACATTGGCAATATCCGCCTGTTCGCCGGCGATGCCGCCGAGTTGCTCGCGTGGTTGCCCCCGCATTCGCTGAAGCGGATCGATCTGATCCATCCCGATCCGTGGCCGAAGCGACGGCACTGGAAGCGCCGCTTCGTGCAGGACGCAACGGTCGCCGCCATGGCGCGCGCGCTCGAACCAGAAGGCGAATTTCGCTTTGTCAGCGATATCGACGATTACTGCGCATGGACCTTGGCGCATCTTTCGCGCTCGCCCGATTTCACTTGGACCGCCGAACGCGCGGATGACTGGCTTAAGCCGTGGGCCGACTACACCATGACGCGCTACGGCGTCAAAGCCGGGCGCGAGGGACGTCGGGCGGCCTATTTGAGATTTCGCCGAATCGGCTGAAACCGGACAAACCCAAATCCCGTCATTGCGAGCGAAGCGAAGCCTGTCATCGGGCGCGCGTTCGCGCGACCCGTTGGCTCCGCGCAATGACGGTCTTAACGTCACGCCGATTGCCTCGTCTGCCAGAAATTCACCACCCGCTCCGCGGTCGAGGGCATCAGGCGCGCGAAATTCACGCGGATGCTCTCGATGTCGGCTGGAGCCGGCACCCGGTTCGGACCCAGCCGAAGCAGGATCAGGGCGCGCACGGTGGCCCATTCGAGGCCGATGGTCTTGCCGACGATCAGCACCGGATCGTGACGGTCGCCCGAGATCAACCGGTCCAACGTTGCGAGTTTCACGCCGGACATGGCGGAAAGTGCTGCCACCGTTTCCTCGTATTGATGGTCCTTGGCAAAACCAAGCAACGCCGCCTCGTTCAGCCCGCCTGATTTGTGCAGCGCCAGTATCGTGCGCTGCGCCGGCACAAAGTCGCGGCGGCTTTCGACGACCTCGGGCACGCCGTTGATTTCGTTCATCGCCCGCTTGATGTCGGCCTGCCTTTCGGGCTTGACCACCTCGAACAGGCGGCGGCGTACCACGTCGATGGTTCCTTCCAACAGATGCTTCAGCTGCGCGTCGGAAAGATCGTCGCGCTGGCCAACCTTGAGCGTCAGCACGCCGTCCTTGCTGGCCCGCTTGATCAGCGTGGAATATCCGATGTGCGAGAAAGCGGCCCCGGCATTGCCGGCGGCGCGCCTCACCACCTCGCGGTCGCCGCGGCGGACGATGACGTCGGTGAGATCGGGCGAAAGTTTTGGCCGCTCCGCCATCGCCAGCAGATGGCCTTGCCCCTTTGCGCGCGCGATTTCGATCAGCTCCGCCTCATCGATCACGGGCGAACGGCGCAGCAGCGGGCCTGCGACCATGAGGTCATTCTCGCGCGCGAGCTGGCCGACCAGCACGCGCGGCGCGTTGGCAACGTGTGACAGCCGTTCGGCGAGATCGGCACGCGCCACGACTTCGGTGTTCGGAATGAGGCCGCCCAGAACGCCGTCAAACAGATCGACGTGATCGGACCGCAGCTTGGCGGCCTCCTGCACGAACAACTCGCTGATGCGGCGCAGCGCCTCGGCGCGGCGCTTGGGATCGCCATGCCTGACAATCTCATCGAGCCCGGGGATCAGCGCGGTCGCAACTGTCTCAAGCACACCCAAAACCGGCCCCTCGGCGCGTTCTTGCCGCAATTTAGGTGGGCTTGGTGAAGGAAGGGTTAGGTCAAAGCGATCGCGGGAGGCCCGTAAAATCACGGCCGTCAGGCCTCGCGGGCCTTGCCGGATCACGCGAAAACCGCTATATCAGCGGCAACTTATGGTTCTCATACGATCGCGTATTGAGAGTGGGCCCCGCGGGACCCGCTCTTTTTTATTACCTGGACCAGCCCGCGGCCTGATGGCGCGGGGGCGGCTCGGGAAACGCAGCCGGACCGGCTTTCCGGCCCGGCCTCAACCCTTGCAAGACTGACCCAATTTGACCCTGGATATGACCGATCCAACAACTGGTTCCGTTGACACCGATCTGCTGGCCGAGCCGCGTCTCGTGGTCGAGCCGGGTGCGGCGGCGCGGGTGTCGGCGGTGGCAACCCCGGTGCTGCAGGGAATGGGCTACCGGCTGGTGCGGATCAAGATTTCAGGAGAGGCCGGCTGCACGGTCCAGATCATGGCCGAGCGGCCGGACGGAACAATGCAGATCGAGGATTGCGAGGCGATCTCGCGGGCACTATCCCCGGTGCTCGATATCGCCGATCCGATCGACCGCGCTTACCGGCTGGAGATTTCCTCGCCGGGGATCGACCGGCCGCTGGTGCGACGCTCCGATTTCGAACGTTATGCTGGTCATCTCGTCAAGATCGAGATGGCGATCGCGCATGCCGGCCGCAAGCGGTTCCGCGGCACGCTTGGCGGGGTTGTGGGCAATGCGGTGCAGCTACATCGCGATGACACACCCGCGGGCGAAGATAGCGACATCATGCTGGTCATGGAGGATATCGCCGACGCAAGGCTGGTTCTGACCGACGAGCTGATCGCGGAATCGATGCGGCGCGGCAAAGCCGCGGAGCGCGAGCTGCGTCAGAATCTCGGGCTCGAGCCGCCGCCACCGCCGCATGCCAGGAAAAGCGATCCTGCAAAGAGCAACAAGCCGAAGCCGAAATTGAAGCCGGATAAGAAGACCGCCCCGAAAAACACCAAAGAACATCGTCTGAACGCAGAAAGACTGCGGCGAGGCGAAATCGACCCCACCGAAGGAGACTGAGCCATGGCAGCTGTCAGCGCCAATAAACTCGAACTGCTGCAGATCGCCGACGCGGTCGCGCGCGAAAAATCGATCGACCGCGGCATCGTGATTGCCGCGATGGAAGACGCCATCGCCAAGGCGGCACGCGCCCGCTACGGCAGCGAAACCGACGTTCACGCCGAGATCGACGCCAAAAAAGGCGAGCTGCGGCTATCGCGCCACATGCTGGTGGTCGACCAGGTGGAGAATTCCGCCAACCAGATCTCGCTGGAAGACGCCCGCCGCGCCAATCCAGGTGCGCAGATCGGCGACACCATCGCCGACACCCTGCCGCCGCTGGAATATGGTCGCATCGCCGCCCAATCGGCCAAACAGGTGATCGTGCAGAAGGTGCGTGAGGCCGAACGCGACCGGCAATATCAGGAATTCAAGGACCGCATCGGCGATATCGTCAACGGCATCGTCAAGCGCGTGGAATATGGCAGTGTCATTGTCGATTTGGGCCGCGGCGAAGCCATCGTGCGGCGCGACGAGATGCTGCCGCGCGAGGTGTTCCGCAACGGCGACCGCGTCCGCGCCTATATTTTCGACGTGCGGCGCGAGACCCGCGGCCCGCAGATTTTCCTCTCCCGCACCCATCCGCAATTCATGGCGAAATTGTTCGCGCAGGAAGTTCCGGAGATCTATGATGGCATCGTCGAGATCAAGGCGGTCGCCCGCGATCCCGGCTCGCGCGCCAAAATCGGCGTGATTTCGCGGGATTCGTCGGTCGATCCGGTCGGCGCCTGCGTCGGCATGCGCGGCTCGCGCGTGCAGGCCGTCGTCAATGAATTGCAGGGCGAAAAGATCGACATCATCCCGTGGTCGCCGGACATCGCGACCTTCGTCGTCAACGCGCTGGCGCCCGCCGAAGTCGCCAAGGTCGTGATCGACGAGGACCGCGAGCGGATCGAAGTCGTGGTGCCCGACACCAATAACCAGTTGTCGCTGGCGATCGGACGGCGCGGACAGAATGTGCGTCTCGCCTCGCAATTGACCGGCTGGGACATCGACATCCTCACCGAACAGGAAGAATCCGAACGCCGCCAGGCCGATTTCGAGAACTCCACCCGGGTGTTCATGGAAGCGCTCAATGTCGACGAAGTGGTCGGCCAATTGCTGGCGTCGGAAGGCTTTACTTCGGTAGAGGAACTGGCGCT
>DATBYN010000246.1:0-25963 GCA_036513695.1 Bradyrhizobium sp.
TCCGGCCGATAAGTCGGCCCTGGCGATGCCGGACTGCTGCAAGTTGCTTGGCTAAGCCGCGTTGATCCCACTCGAATTTGGGCCATTTCGGCAGTTCGTAGATGTATTTCGTCATTCTCCGCACCTTTTGCGGAGATTATATTGTTTAATAGCCGCGCGAGCAAGATTTTTCTCCGCAAATTCTGCGGAGAATACGACGCGATGGCTCGAGAGGCAGGCCGGGACGACCAGGACTACGGGACGACATAATCTCCAACTACTTCGACGCCTGCGTCGGCTCAGATCTTTTGACTGTTTGCGACGCGTCGACGAACACGACGGGCGTTCCCTTCTTTACGTTGTTGCCCAGCAAGGCGGCGTCCCAATTCGTCAACCGGACGCAACCATGGGATTCGGCTTTGCTGATCTTGGAGGGATTAGGCGTGCCATGGATGCCATAGCCCTCCGCCGATAGCCCAATCCAGTACGATCCCACCGGATTGTTAGGGCCGGGATTTATCGTGAACGGCCTTCTGGATTTCACACCCTTGAATTTGTATTCCGGATTGTAGCGATAAGTCGGGTTGACATCGGATGAAATGACCTTGAGGCTGCCGGTGGGGGTTGGCTTTTCCTCACTGCCGACGGTCGCCGGAAAGAACGCTAGCAGCGCGCCAGATTGGTCGACCGCCTTGACCGTCTGACGAGACTTGTCCACTTCGATCCGGCCAATGGTCAATTTGGTTTGTTTACCGCGGACGTTGGTGACGAAGATACTCTCGCCGACGCGATCGAATTTCTTGCCGGGGTTCAGAGCCGCCAGCAACGTCTCGCTCATGTGAAATTTTTCGGCGATGGCTTGGCGCGGGCTCGTATAGCTGAGCGCCTTGAGGCCTTTCATATCGTCCAATCTCTTGGGAAGCTTTTTCAGGAACGGCCCCTTCACATCCTTATCGGCAACCGTGTAGTCGGTGATGACCGGGTCTTTGCTGGTCGCCGAGAGTTTCATCCAAATCTCTGGCGTGAGCGGCTTGTCCGAGGCCACACCGTTAGCCTCTGCGAAGGCTCTCAGCGCCTTTTGGGCGTTTTCGCCAAGCTTGCCGTCGATTTCTCCAGGAGAGAATTGAGCCCGGTCCAAGAGAACCTGCGCTTTTACGGTGACAGCATCGATCTTGTCTGCGGCAGGAGGCTTTGAGCCGAACTCAGCGTTGTTGATCGCTGCCGTGTCGACGCCGGCTCCCGCAGCCGGAAGCACCAGCCAACCTGAAAGAATAACCCAGACGAATAGCCGCATCATCCGGCAAGGCTCCGACGGCCCCGAGGACAATGAATTTTGGGCTGGTAAGTTCCCGCCTGCGAAGCGAAGGGCCGGAAGCTCGGCCACCCTCCGGGTCATGCTGGTGAATGCCGGGCCGACAAGAATTGCTACGTCGACCGCTGCACCGCCGGCTTCTCGACCCGCCGCGTCGCCTCGCTGAGGTTGTGGGCGGTGTTGATTAGCGCGATGTGGGTCAGCGCCTGCGGAAAATTGCCGGTCTGGCGCAACAGGTCCGGATCGTATTCCTCCGCCAACAGCCCAAGATCGTTGGCGACAGCGACCACGCGGTCAAACAGCGCCTGCGCCTTGGCGATCGCGCCGGCCAGCACATAGGCGTCGGCAAGCCAAAGGCTGCAAGCGAGAAAGGCGCCTTCGATCGGCTGCTTTTCATCCGAGATCTCGCGGGGATCGTGCCGCAGCACGAAACCGGCGCGCATCATGTATTTCTCGATCGCCGCGATGGTGCCGCTAACGCGCGGGTCGGTGGCGGGCAGGAAACCGACACATGGCATCAGCAATATGCTGGCATCGAGCAATTGCGAACCATAGGATTCGACAAATGTATTCTGGGCGGCATCGAAGCCGTTTTCGCAGACATCGCGACAGATCTCGTCGCGCAGAGCCCGCCAGCGATCGAGCGGCGCGTCAAACCCGAATTTCTCGGCGCTCTTGATGCCGCGGTCGAAGGCGACCCAGGTCATCATCTTCGACGAAACATAGTGCTTGCCCTCGCCGCGGCGTTCCCAGATGCCGTGATCGGGCTGATCCCATACCTCCTCGAGATGCTGAAGCACCGCGAGTTCCAGCGCCCAGCTCTCGTCGTCGAGTTTCAGATTGGCGACGCGCGACTGGTGGAACGCATCGATCAGTTCGCCGTAGACATCGAGCTGCAATTGCGCATGCGCGGCATTGCCGACCCGGACCGGCTGCGCGCCTTCGTAACCCAGTAGCCAGCCGGCTTCCCATTCCAACAGGCGCCGCTGGCCCATGATGCCGTACATGATCTGCATGTTCGCGGGCCAGCCGGCGGCTGCACGCAACAGCCAATTGTGCCAGGCCAGGGCTTCCTCGGTGTATCCGGAGTTCATCAGTGCCAGCAGCGTGAAGGTCGCGTCGCGCAGCCAGCAGAAGCGATAATCCCAGTTTCGTGCGCCACCGAGCTTTTCCGGCAGCGACGTCGTTGGCGCTGCGACAATGCCGCCGGTCGGCTCGTAGGTCAGTGCTTTCAGCGTGATCAGAGAACGCATCACGAGGTCGCGGTGCTCGCCCTGATAAGTGCAGTGGCTGCTCCATTCGGTCCAGTAGTCTTCGGTGTCTTGCAGCGCCTGCGCCGGATCGATCGGCTCGGGCAGCGGCAAATGCGAAGGACCGTAGGTGAGCACGAAGGGGATGGTCTCGCCTTTGCTCACGGCGAAATTGGCTACCGTGGTCAAGTCCTCGCCGCGGGTTTCGACCGGCGTTCGCAGCACGGTCATGTCCTGCCCGGCAATCGCCAATAGCGCGCCATCTTCGGTTCGCCTCACCCAAGGGATATCGATGCCGAAGCCGAAGCGAATGACGAGCTGCATCTGCAGTTCTATCCTGCCGGTGACGCCGCGGACCAGCCGGACGACGTCGGAGGCATTGCCGCGCGGCGGCATGAAATCGATCAGCGCGACGACGCCGTTGGCGGTCTCAAACCGCGTCTCCAGGATCAGTGTGTTGTCCCAGTAGCGGCGCGAGGTCTTCTTGACCTCTTCCGCGGGCGAGATCAGCCAGCGGCCGTTCCGGTGGGTGCCGAGCAGCGCCGCAAAGCAGGCGTCGGAATCGAACGCGGGCCAGCACAGCCAGTCGATCGAGCCGTCGCGGCCGACCAGTGCCGTGGTCTCGCAATCGCCGATCAAGCCATAATCTTCGATCCTTGAGGGCAATTTCTTTTTCCCGCGCTGCAAGGCCTAACGCTTCAGATCGCGGTTCGGGTCCGCTCCCCGGTGGCGATCTTGAGCGCGGCAACGTCGATCGCCGATACGATTTTATCGAGGGCGACCGGCAGCCGCTGCCGCCAGTTCGGATGTTCGTTCACGGTGCCGGGAATATTGGGCTGGTCGATCACGCCCAACAGATCCTCCAGCGAGACCGCGAGCAGGCGGGATTTGGCCCGCGCCAGAAATCCGACCACCGCATAGAGATCCTGATCATCGATCGCATGTTGCCGCAGCACGTCGCTTAGCATCGTCAGCGCGTGCCATCTCGCGTCGTCGCTCTCGCCGGGATCGATCCCGAGCGAGCGTTTCAGCTTCAGATCGCTGAACGAGCGCCAGCCCGCATAGGTCGAGAGATCGTGGGTATTGAACGTGACCAAAGCGTTGGACGAATAATGGTCGATACCGCGAAACCTGCCCTGGTCGTCGCGCTCGAACATCATCACCTGGTACGACCAGATGCCCCAATCGCGCATTTGTTCGCGAAAGCCCTCCGGCACCGTGCCAAGATCCTCGCCGATCACGACGCATCGATGCGCCACGCTCTCCTGCGCGGTCACGGCCAGCAGCGCCTCGAACGGCATTTGCACGTAGACGCCCTCTTTGGCGGCAAAGCCGCGCGGCACGAGATAAAGCCGCTTCAAGCCCAGCACATGGTCGAGCCGGATCGCGCCCGCATACCGCATCGACGCCCGCAGCATCTCCCGAAATGGCTGGAAGGATTGAATTTCGAGACCGGCGGCGTTGAAGCCCGCAAGCCCCCAGTTCTGGCCCACAGTGTTCAGGGGGTCAGGCGGCGCGCCGACCGCGAGATGGCGGGAAATCGCGACTTGCTCGTTCCAGGCATCGAAGCCGTCCGATTGCACGCCGACGGCGACATCGAGATAGAGGCCGACCTTCATGCCAAGCCGGGTCGCGAGATCCCGGCAACCGCGCAGCTGCCGGTCGGCGGTCCATTGCACGAATTCGACGAATTCGATCTCGCCGGCATCCGGGCCCTCGCGCAGGCTGGCGCATTTGGCTTCGTCGGGCCGCCGCCATTCCTCGGGCCATTCCCACCACGGCTTTTTGAATCGATGGCGCAGCGCCTCGAAGCAGGCGAACCGTGATAGCAGCACCCCGCGCTCGGCGCGAAATTTCACGAAATCCCGCTGGCGTCCGGTTGCCGGATCAGCACTGAATTTCCTGAAGGCCGATCGCAGCGCCCGCCATTTGAGCTCGGCGACGCCGGCATAGTCGACGATCTCGCTCGCTTTTAGCCGGGCAAGCGCGTCGCTGCTTCCAGCTAAAACGCTGGACTTAAATTCGCTTACCCTGTCGACGTCGATATAGAGCGGATTCAAGAACAGCCGGCTGTTGGGCGAATAGGGACTGCAATCGCCGGGGCGGTCATCGAACAGCGCATGCAGCGGGTTGAGGCCGACACCGTCGGCCCCCAAATGGCCCGCCAGTTCGATGAGGCCCTCGAGGTCAGAAAAATCCCCGATCCCCCAATTGCGCTTCGAGCGGACGCCGTAGAGCTGAACGGCCAAAAGCCAGCCGCGGTCGAAATCGCCGCCGAACGCCTTTGGCGGCGTGACCAAGAGAGGAGCCGCTTCCGTGACCGAGGCGGCGTCCGTCAGCTCAAGCCGGTGTGAGCCGACCGGCAAATCGGCCGGCCAGGCGATATGGCGATCATGGGTCTCCCCCTCGGCGATAACCTTTAGTCCGGCAACGATTTTCCAGCGCAGCGGAAACGTGGCAGGCTGCCGAAGTTCGGTCCGCGAGGGCCGGTCGGAGCGAACCACCACCGCCCCGTCAAGAAACCGGTGCGGCAGCGGCGCCGGCAGGGCATCGAGGATGATCTTCAGCGCGGCTTCGTCTGTCACATGGCGGTGACCCTGACCGTCCACAAATTCGGTCTGGATACCCAGCTGTTTGGCTCTGGTGGAAAGGTCCATTCGGCACGCCGTTTGCACGCGACAGTTAAGGATGTCGCGAAATTCTCTAGATGAGGTAAGAGGATAGCCGTGCTTAACTGTCAGGCGTCCCCGGCATCCGCCGGGAACCAATGCCCGGCGAACGGCTTTCTATATATGTCCGGAGCGTCTCCTTTCCCGCAACTGAAATGGGACGTTTTTTTCCATGTCGATGGCATCACCGTGAACAAAACCACTCAAACCGTCGAGAGCACCGCAGCCGGCGGCGCTTTCCACATCGAAGATGTTTATCCGCTCATCGACGGCGGCCGCTTTCCTGTCAAGCGGATTGTCGGAGAGCGCGTCGAGGTATGGGGGGATGTCTATCGCGACGGCCATGATGTCGTCAGCGCGGCCTTGGTCTGGCGCCCCGAGCGCGACCGGGAGTGGCGCCGCGAGCCGATGACCCATCACGGCAACGACCGCTGGGTCGGATCGTTCGTCCCCGATCAGCCCGGCCGCTACGTGTATGCGATCGAGGCCTGGACCGACGAATTCGCGACCTGGCGGCACGGCTTCGAGCTCAAGCAAAAAGCCGGCGTCGATCTCACCCTCGACGCCATCGAGGGCGCGGGCATGCTCACCAAGGCCCAGGCCGGCGGACAGGCCGCGGCCGCCGTCATCTTGCGGCAATGTGAGGACTTTCTTCAGACCGGCGACACCGCGCCTTTGTTGACCGCCGAATTGAAGGACGCGATGGCCGAGAGCCAGTTGCGGCCGGACCTGACGCGGTCGCAGCTGTTTCCCTTTGTCGCGGACCGGTCGCGGGCCCGGTTCGGCTCGTGGTACGAGATGGTGCCGCGCAGCCAGGGCAAGATGCCGGGCCAGCACGGCACGTTCAACGATTGCATCGCGCGGTTGCCCGATATCGCGGCGATGGGCTTTGACGTGGTCTATCTGACGCCGATCCACCCGATCGGCCGCACCAACCGCAAGGGTCGCAACAATTCGGTAACCTCAGCCGAGGGCGATCCAGGCAGCCCCTACGCCATCGGCTCCACTGAGGGCGGCCACGATGCGGTGCATCCGGAATTGGGCACGCTGGAGGATTTCCGCGAATTCGTCGCGGCCTGCAGGCAGCACGAGATGGAAGTAGCCCTCGACTTCGCCATTCAGTGCTCACTCGACCATCCCTGGCTCAAGGATCATCCGCAATGGTTCCAGCGCCGGCCGGACGGATCGATGCGCTATGCGGAAAATCCACCCAAGAAATATGAGGACATCGTCAACCCCGATTTCGCATCCGAGGACGCCGGCGCGCTGTGGAACGCGCTGCGCGACGTGGTGTTGTTCTGGATCGATCAGGGCGTCAGGATTTTCAGGGTCGACAACCCCCACACAAAACCATTTCGATTCTGGGAATGGCTGATCCGCGAGGTCCAGCTTCGCCATCCCGACGTGATCTTTCTCGCCGAAGCCTTTACGCGGCCGAAACTGATGAAGGGCCTCGCCAAACTCGGCTTCACGCAATCCTACACCTACTTTACCTGGCGCACCCAGAAGTCGGAGCTGGAACAGTATTTGAGCGAGTTGACCGCCTATCCGGAGCGCGATTTCTATCGCCCGAATTTCTTCGTCAACACGCCCGACATCCTGCCCTATCATCTGCAGAGCGGCGAACCCTGGATGTTCAAATCCCGTGTCGCGCTGGCCGCCACGCTGTCTTCTACCTACGGCATCTACAACGGCTTTGAGCTTTTGGAGCACGAGCCGATCCCGGGCCGCGAAGAGTATCTCGATTCCGAAAAATACGAGATCAAGGTGCGGGATTGGGACAGGCCCGGCAATATCAAGCCCTACATCCGCGATCTCAATCGTATCCGGCGAGAAAACACGGCACTGCAGCAGACAAGCCAATTGCGCTTCGTTCCGATCGACGACGGCAACGTCATCGGCTTCGTCAAGGAATCGGTCAACCAGAGCAACAGCGTTGTCGTCGCAATTGCGCTGTCACGTGACGTGCACGAATTCTGGTTTCCGCTCGGCGATGTCCAGGTCGGCATGGCCGGCGACCGCCGCAACGTCGCAGCCCTTGAGAACCTAATCACCGGCGAACGCTATCCCCTGGAATGGGGCGGCATCCGCTTGAGGATCGATCCGGCGCGCGATCCCGCCCTGCTCTTCCGCTGCCTGGCGTGAGGAGGTTCCATGAACCTGTTGTCCTCCATCGACGCAACCGAATTGCCCGTCACGACACTGGACGCCGACGAGCTTTGGTACAAGGATGCCATCATCTATCAGCTCCACGTCAAAGCCTTCGCCGACAGCAACAATGACGGCATCGGCGATTTCGCTGGCCTGACCGAAAAGCTCGGCTATCTGCAGGACCTCGGCGTCACCGCGCTGTGGCTGTTGCCGTTCTACCCCTCGCCCGGCCGCGATGACGGCTATGACATTGCCGACTACGGCTCCATCAATCCCGATTTCGGGACCATGAAGGATTTCCGGCGCTTCATCACTGAAGCCAAGCGGCGGGGTTTGCGGGTCATTACCGAACTCGTCGTCAACCACACCTCCGATCAGCACGACTGGTTCAAGCGCGCCCGCCGCAGCGACCCGAAGTCGAGTGCGCGCAACTGGTATGTCTGGAGCGACACCGACCAGAAATATCTGGGCACCCGGATCATCTTCACCGACACCGAGAAGTCGAACTGGACCTGGGACCCTGAAGCCGGACAATTTTACTGGCATCGCTTCTTCTCGCACCAGCCGGATCTCAATTTCGACAATCCGCGCGTGGTCAGCGCGATCGTCAAGGTGATGAAGCGCTGGCTCGACGCCGGCGTCGACGGTTTCCGCCTCGATGCCATTCCCTATCTGTGCGAGCGCGAGGGCACCAGCAACGAGAACCTCCCCGAGACCCACGCCATCATCAAAAAGCTGCGCGCCGAGCTCGACGCTTACGCCAAGGGCAAGTTGCTGCTGGCGGAAGCCAATCAATGGCCGGAGGATGTCCAGGAATATTTCGGCCAGGGTGATGAATGCCACATGGCCTATCATTTCCCGCTGATGCCGCGGATCTACATGGCGATCGCCCAGGAGGATCGCTTCCCCATCACCGACATCCTGCGCCAGACCCCGGATATTCCGGGCAGTTGCCAGTGGGCGCTGTTTTTGCGCAACCACGACGAGCTGACGCTGGAAATGGTCACCGACGTCGAACGCGACTATCTGTGGTCGACCTACGCCAACGATCCCCGCGCCCGTATCAATGTCGGCATTCGCAGGCGCCTGGCGCCGCTGATGGACAACGACCGGCGCAAGATCGAGCTGATGAACTCGCTATTGCTGTCGTTCCCGGGCACGCCGATCATCTATTACGGCGACGAGATCGGCATGGGCGACAACATCTATCTCGGCGACCGCAACGGCGTACGCACGCCGATGCAGTGGACGCCGGACCGTAACGGCGGTTTCTCCCGCGCAGATCCCGCGCGGCTTTACGCGCCGACCATCATGGATCCGGTCTATGGCTATGAGGCGGTCAATGTCGAGGCCCAGTCGCGCAGCCTGTCTTCGCTCTTGAGCGCAAACAAGAAGCTGATCGCGGTGCGCAAGTCGACGCTGGCGTTCGGCCGCGGCAGCATGACGTTTATCCGTCCGGCCAATCGCTCGGTGCTGGCCTATGTCCGGCAGTATCAGGACCAAGTGATTCTCTGCGTCGCCAATCTTTCGCGATCCGCACAGGCCACCGAACTCGATCTTTCCGCCTGGAAGGATCGCATCCCCCTGGAAATGCTCGGCCGCAGCCGCTTTCCGGCGATCGGCGAATTGCCCTATATGATCACGCTGGGGCCGTATGGCTACTACTGGTTCCAGCTCAAGGAGCGCGACAAGTCGGAGCACGTCGCACCATCGATAGTCCCTGAATTCGAGACCCTGGTGGTGCCGCTCAACGCGACCTGGGTGTCATTGGCCCGCACCCGCGGCGTGTTTGAACGCGACGTGCTGCCGGGGCATCTGGCCCGCACCCGCTGGTATCCGGAGCGATCGCCAAAGGCGATCCATCCGACGCTGACCTCGGCGATCCCGTTTTGCGATATCGGCGACAACCGCCCGTGGCTTGCCTTTTTTGAAGCGACCCAGCGCGGCGAGACGGCGCGTTACGTATTACCGATGCGGATCGAATGGGTGCGCTTCGATCGCGAGCGCTATAATCCGCGCGCGTTTGCAGCGGTACGCCAGGGCGCGCGCGAGGGAACTTTGCTCGATGTCGCGACCGATCAGATCTTCATCGCGCTCTTGCTGCGCAATCTGCAGGAAAACCTCACCGTTGAAGAGGGCGGCTTGCGGTTGGAATTCAAGCCAACCAGCAAGTTTTCGGACAAGCCCATCAAGCAGCCCGAGCATATTCGCGCGGTCGAAACCGAGCAATCCAACAGCACCGCGCTGGTCGACCACGACTACGTGGTCAAGGTCTATCGCAAGCTCGAAAGTGGCATCAACCCCGAGATCGAGATGGGGCGGTTTCTGACCGACGTGGCGGGCTTTGCCAATACGCCCGCCCTGCTCGGCAGCGTCGAGCTGGTCGAAGGCAACAACAGAAGCGCGATTGCGGTCGTTCATGCTTTCGTCGAAAATCAGGGCGACGCCTGGACCGTGACCTCGGCCTATCTCGACCGGTTTGTCGACGAGCAGCGCCTGCTGGCGACAACCGAGCATCCCAGCGAAGGCGAGGAGCAGGTCCCCTATCTGCGCTACATGACGCAGATCGGAAGACGCGTGGCCGAGATGCACCTCGCCCTCGCGGCAAGCGAGCAATTCCCCGATTATGCGCCAGAACCGACCCGGCCTGACCTCGTCAAGCACTGGATCGACGAAGCGGTTGCCCGCGCCGAACGGGTGTTCGATACGCTGAAACAAAAACGCGATACGATAAAGGAAGCTGATCGTCCGCTGGTCGATCAGGCGCTGGCTCACCGCCCGAGCCTGCGCGAACGCCTCAGCGCATTACTGCCCCAGGATATCGACGGCCTCAACATCCGTCACCACGGTGATTTCCATCTCGGACAAATCCTGATCGTCAAGGACGACATCTTCATCATCGATTTCGAAGGCGAGCCCCGCCGTGCACTGGACGAGCGCCGGCACAAGGCGCCGGCGGCGCGCGACGTCGCGGGCCTGATCCGCTCGATCGACTATTCGGCTACTGCAGCCCTTGAGCGCGCGCTTAAGGTTGCGCCCGACGAGCAGGGCAAGCTCGGCGCGGCGCTTGCGGAATGGCGCGATCGCGAGGTCGCGGCGTTTCTTGCCGCCTATCGCGAGACCATGACAAATGCACCTTTGTGGCCGGCCGATCCGCAGGCAGCGGACAAGATGCTGCAATTCTTCCTGCTGCAAAAAGCGCTCTACGAGATCGAATACGAATTGGCTTACCGGCCCGACTGGCTGCGCGTCCCGCTGAGCGGGATGCTGCGAATATTGTCTTTGCATGCAAACGAGGCCTCATGACCAAACTGTCCGCGGAGGCCTATGCGATCGTCGAAGGCCGTCACTCCGATCCGTTCCACTATCTCGGCCTTCACAAGGAGGGCGACAAGACGGTCGTGCGCGCGTTCCTGCCCGAAGCCTCGAATGTCGAGGCGATCGGCGAGCATGGCGAAGCGGCTGAACTCCAGCGCATACACGATGCCGGCCTGTTCGCTGGCGCACTGCCGAACGGCTCCAGGCGTTATCAGTTGCGCGCCCGCTTCGGCGAGACCGTGGTCGATCTCGACGATCCCTACCGCTTTCCGCCGGTCTTGAGCGATTTTGACCTTTACCTGCTGGGTGAAGGCACTCATCAGCGGATTTACGACAAGCTCGGCGTGCATCCGATGACGCTGGACGGCGTTCCCGGCATCGCCTTCGTGGTGCTCGCTCCGAACGCGCGGCGGGTCAGCGTGGTCGGCGATTTCAACTTCTGGAATCCACGGCGGCATCCGATGCGCGTCCGCGGCGTCGGCTATTGGGAATTGTTCGTGCCCCACGCCACCGTCGGCGATCACTATAAATTCGACATCATCGGCCCGCAGGGCCAGCATCTGCCCCTGAAAGCCGATCCGCTGGCCTTTGCCGCCGAAATGCGCCCGAGCACGGCATCCATCGTCTTCGACGAGGCAAAGATACCGCATCCGCGCCCGGCGCCCGGCAATGTCAACGCCCTCACCGCGCCGATGTCGATCTACGAGGTCCACTTGGGCTCGTGGCGGCGAAAGGGCAATAACGAATGGCTGACCTATCGCGAGCTCGCCGACCAGCTCCCGCGCTACGCGCGCGACCTCGGCTTTACCCACATCGAATTTCTTCCGGTCAACGAGCACCCGTTCGACGGCTCATGGGGCTATCAGCCCACCGGTCTATATGCGCCGACCAGCCGGTTCGGCAGCCCGGAGGATTTTTCCGCGCTGGTCGACGCCTGCCATCGCGAAGGTCTCGGCGTGATGCTGGACTGGGTGCCCGGGCATTTTCCCGACGATCCGCATGGCCTCGGCCATTTCGACGGCACCGCGCTGTACGAGCACGCCAACCCGCTGCAAGGCCGTCATCTCGACTGGGGCACCCTGATTTACAACTACGGCCGCACCGAGGTCGTCAACTTCCTGGTGTCGAACGCGCTGTTCTGGCTGGAGCGCTATGCCATCGACGGCCTGCGCGTCGATGCAGTCGCCTCCATGCTCTATCTCGACTATAGCCGGCCCGCAGGCGGCTGGATCCCGAACAAATATGGCGGCCGGGAAAACCTCGACGCCATCGCTTTCCTGCGCCGCTTCAACACCGAAGTGTTCGCGCGCTTTCCGCAAGCCACCACGGCCGCCGAAGAATCGACGGCATGGCCGCAGGTGTCGCGCCCGGTCGATTATGGCGGATTAGGCTTCGGTTACAAATGGAATATGGGCTGGATGCATGACACGCTGAATTACATCGGTAAGGATCCGATCCACCGCAAACATCATCACGGCGACATCCTGTTCGGCCTGCATTACGCGTTTTCGGAGAATTTCATCCTGCCGCTGTCGCACGATGAAGTGGTCCACGGCAAGCGCTCGATCCTGGGCCGGATGCCCGGCGATGACTGGCAACGCTTTGCAAACTTGCGAGCCTATTACGGCTTCATGTTTGGCCATCCCGGCAAGAAATTGATGTTCATGGGCTGCGAGTTCGGCCAGGAACGCGAATGGAGCCATGACCGCTCGCTCGACTGGCATCTCTTGAACCAGCCGAAATATGCCGGCATCCAGACGCTGATCCGCGATCTCAACAGGCTGTATCGCGCGCTGCCGGCACTGCATGAACTGGATTGCGATCCTGCAGGGTTTGAATGGATCGTGACAGACGATGCCAATGGCAACGTGTTCGCGTGGATCCGCAAGGGCAACGACGCCCGCGCGCGGTGCCTCGTGGTTGTGAATTTTTCGCCGAATGTATATTACAACTACCGCGTCCGGGTGCCGTTCGCCGGCAAGTGGCACGAAGTGCTCAATTCGGACTCCGCGCATTACGGCGGCAGTAATGTCGGGAACATC
This sequence comes from Bradyrhizobium sp., assembly GCA_036513695.1. Classification (GTDB taxonomy): domain Bacteria; phylum Pseudomonadota; class Alphaproteobacteria; order Rhizobiales; family Xanthobacteraceae; genus Bradyrhizobium. The sequence goes on from DATBYN010000246.1 coordinate 12,722, forward strand.
GGCGAAGTCCAAACGCTGGATGGGCTAGTGCCCGAACTCAATCTCACCGTTCCGCCTCTGGCCGCTGTATTTCTCGTACCGGAAAGCTGACGCATGCGACTATCCGCCGGAACGCCCGCACGTCTCGGTGCAAGCTGGGACGGAAGGGGCACCAATTTTGCGTTGTTCTCGGCGAATGCGCAGAAGGTCGAGCTTTGCCTGTTCGACAGCCAGGGCCGCCGCGAACTCGAACGCATCGAACTACCGGAACGTACCGAGGACGTCTGGCACGGCTATTTGAACGACGTGTCGCCCGGGCAGCTCTATGGCTATCGCGTTCACGGCCCCTATGAACCCGAGCGCGGCCACCGCTTCAACGCCAACAAGCTCTTGCTCGATCCCTATGCCAGGCGCACTGCCGGACGGCTGGTATGGACCGATGCACATTTCGCCTATCGCACCGGCAGTCCGCGCGAGGACCTCTCGTTCGATCGCCGCGACAACGCGCGCGCCATGCCGAAGGCGGTCGTGGTCGACGAAACCTTCAATTGGGGCCGCCGCGAAATGCGTCCCAACATCCCCTGGGAGGACACCATCATCTATGAAGCCCACGTCAGGGGGCTGACCCAGAAGCGCGAGGATGTGCCGCCAAATCTGCGCGGCACCTATGGCGGCCTGTCTTCGCCCGCGATGATCGAGCATCTCAAGCGGCTCGGCGTCACCACCATCGAGCTGTTGCCGATCCACGGGCTGGTCGATGACAGGACGCTGGTCGAAAAGAAGCTGTCGAACTATTGGGGCTATAACACACTCTCCTTCTTTGCGCCGGAGCCGCGCTACTCGCAGGATAACCCGCTTGACGCTTTCCGCACCACGGTGGCGCGCCTCCACGACGCCGGCATCGAGGTGATGCTCGACGTCGTCTATAACCACACCGCCGAGGGCAACCACATGGGCCCGACGCTTTCATTCCGCGGCATCGACAATGCCTCCTACTACGTGCTGAAGCCGGACAATCCGCGGTTCTACGACGATTTCACCGGCTGCGGCAGCTCGGTCAACCTCAAGCATCCGCGCGTGCTGCAGATGGTGATGGACTCGCTGCGCTACTGGGTCGAGGTCTGCCACGTCGACGGTTTTCGGTTCGATCTCGCCACCACGCTGGCGCGCGGGCCGAACGGTTTCGAGCGCAACAGCGGCTTCCTCACCGCGATCCGGCAGGACCCGGTGCTGTCATCGGTGAAATTGGTTGCAGAGCCCTGGGACCTCGGCATGGGCGGTTATCAGGTCGGGGCGTTTCCCTCGCAATGGTCGGAGTGGAATGACCGCTATCGTAGCGCGATGCGGCGCTACTGGAGCGGCGAAGGCAGCCTGATCGGCGAAGTTTCCAGCCGCATGACCGGTTCGTCCGACCTGTTCAATCATGATGGCCGCAAACCACGCGCCGGCGTCAATCACATCACCGTCCATGACGGTTTCACGCTGCAGGACTTGTTCAGCTACAACACCAAGCACAACGAAGCCAATGGCGAAGGCAATCGCGACGGCACCAACGAGAACCACTCTACCAATTGCGGCCATGAAGGCCCGACCGACGATCCGGCGATCACGGCGCTACGCCGCCAGCTTCGAAAGAACCAGCTCGCTTGCCTGTTGCTGGCGCAGGGCTTGCCGTTAATTCTCGCCGGCGATGAAGTCGCGAACTCGCAATTGGGCAACAACAACGCCTATTGCCAGGACAATGAGGTTGGTTGGGTCAATTGGGATAGGCTTGGCCGCGAGGGCGACGACGTCATCGATTTCATCGGCCACATGACCACCCTGCGCAAACGATTTCCGCAACTTCGCTCGCATCGCTGGCTCGATGGGCGGCGCGCGGATGGCACTTACGGAGTACTATGGCTGACGCCGGCAGCTGAAGACATGAAAGAGGAGGATTGGAAATTCCCTGAGGGGCGGTTTCTCGCTTACGTGCTGGGACCGATCGAGCGCGGACAGGCGCCGATTTTCATCGTGCTGAACGCCGCGCCCGAAGAGATCGCGTTCGAACTGCCGAAGCTGCTGGAATACAAGGCCTGGCAGCAACTATTGAACACCGCGGACGTTAAACAGGGGTTCGCGGACTTCGCGTCGGGAAGCGAGGCAAAAGCGCCTCCCCGTTCAGTCCTTGCGTTTGCGGGGTTGGCATGAGTGAGCGGCAATTCGGCGCACGACTGACGGCGGACGGTGCATCATTTCGTTTGTGGGCGCCGGCGGCGCAGCGCGTCGACCTGCTGCTGGAAAAATCTTTTCCGCTGCAGCGCAGCCGGGACGGCTGGTTTCGCGCCGATATTGCCGGCGTCAAAGCCGGCGCACGCTACAAATTCCGGATCGACGACGAGATCGATGTGCCCGATCCGGCTTCCGCGTTTCAGCCCGACGACGTTTTTGGACCGAGCGAGGTGATCGATCACGCTGGCTTTCCATGGCGCGCCAGTGATTGGCGTGGACGGCCATGGCAGGAAGTCGTCCTGATCGAAACCCATGTCGGCACGTTCACGCGAGAGGGCACCTACCGCGCCATGATCGACAAGCTCGATCATCTCGCGGCGAGCGGCATCACCGCATTGGAATTGATGCCGCTTGCGGATTTTGCCGGTTCGCGCGGCTGGGGCTATGACGGCGTATTGTGGTACGCGCCCGACAGCGCCTATGGACGGCCCGATGACCTGAAAACCCTGATCGACGAAGCGCATCTGCGCGGGCTGATGGTATTTCTCGACGTGGTCTACAACCATTTCGGCCCCGAAGGAAATTACCTCGGCCGCTATGCGCCGACCTTCTTCACCGACGCGCAGACGCCGTGGGGCAGCGTCATCGATTATCGCCTGCCGCAGGTGCGCGCCTTCGCGATCGAGAACGCGCTCAATTGGCTTGACGAATATCGTTTCGACGGGCTGCGGTTCGATGCGGTGAATAACATCTTCGAACCGGGCGACGTCCCGCTGCTGCACGATCTTAGCCTCGCCGTTGGCAATCTTGCCGCGGAAACCGGCCGTCATATCCATCTGGTGCTCGAGAACGGCGATAACATCGCAAGCCTGCTCGACCCAACCCAAGAACCACCGCGTGGCAAATATCGAGGACAATGGAATGACGACTATCACCATGCCTGGCACGTGCTCCTGACCGGCGAGGCTCAGGGCTATTACGGCGACTATCAGCGTTCACCGCGGCGAGACCTCGCGCGGGCACTTGGGTCAGGCTTTGTCTATCAGGGCGAGGCCGCCGCGTTTTGGGGCGGCAAACCACGCGGCGAGCCGAGCGGCACGCTGCCGCCATCAGCTTTCGTCAACTTTTTGCAGAACCACGACCAGATCGGTAACCGCGCGTTTGGCGATCGGCTTGAGAGCATCGCCGATCCAAAAGCGATCGAAGCGGCCCTCGCGATCACCTTGCTGGCACCGATCACGCCGATGCTGTTCATGGGCGAGGAATGGGGATCGAAAGTGCCGTTTCCGTTCTTCTGCGATTTTCACGGCAACCTCGCCGACGCGGTCCGCAAGGGACGGCGCAAGGAATACGACTGGGCCTACGCCAAATTTGGCGACGAGGTTCCGGACCCGCTCGACGCCGCGACATTTCAATCGGCAGTTCTGGATTGGGACGCGCGCAATCAGCCGGCGGGAAAACGGCGGCTCGCATTGGTGCGGGAGTTGCTCGCGATCCGGCAACGAGAGATCACTCCGCGGCTAGCAGGTGCCGCCTTTGGCGACGCACAAACTGCAGATAACGGTCTCCTGACCGCGAGCTGGCGCATCGGCGATGGCGCAATGCTGCGCCTCACTGCCAATCTTTCGGTCAACGAGATGGTTCGCACATCAACTCAAACGACCGGCACGCCGATGTGGGGCGGCGAGCCTGGCGAACGCATCCCGCCCTGGTCGGTGTTCTGGCATATCGGAGGATAAAATGCCTCCGGCTATTCCGATCGCAACCTACCGCCTGCAACTGACGGCGGGTTTCGGTTTCGAGGCGGCGGCCGCGATCGTCCCCTACCTGAAGGCGCTCGGCATCACGCATCTCTATGCGTCGCCCTTCATGAAGGCGCGCGAGGGCTCTACCCATGGCTATGACATCGTCGATCATACCAAGTTCAATCCTGAGCTCGGAGGCGAGGCCGGCTTCGAGCGGTTGAGCGCGGCGCTCAGACAATACGACCTCGGGCTCATCCTCGATTTCGTCCCCAATCATGTCGGCGTGCATTTCGCCGACAATCCATGGTGGCTCGACGTACTGGAATGGGGTCCAGCCTCGCCACATGCGGCGTCGTTCGACATCGATTGGGACCTATTGCCTCACCGGGCGCGGGCCGGGGTGCTGCTGCCGATCATCGGCTCCTCCTATGGCGAGGCGCTGGAAAAGGGCGAGATCGAACTTCGTTATGATGCCGACGAAGGCGGTTTTTCAGCCTGGTATTTCGAGCATCGTCTGCCGATCGCGCCGGAGCGCTACAGCGAGATCTTGCGTAACGTTGTAAAGGCCGCGGACGCCGAGGCGGGAAGCCACATCATCGAGCTCGCGTCGCGCTACAAGGGATTGCGCCATCCCAATCGCAAGGAAGCGCCCGCCTTCAAGGCGGAGCTGAAAGCCATCAAGGGAGCAGCCGAGATCATCGCGCGCGGGGTGGAGGCCTATCGCGCCGGGCCCGACCGTGCCGCACAGACGCTGGCGCTGCATCATCTGCTCGAACGCCAGCATTACCGACTCGGCCATTGGCGGCTGGCTTCCAGCGACATCAATTATCGGCGGTTCTTCGACGTCAATACGCTCGCGGGATTGCGCGTCGAGGACACGGCTACATTCGGCGCCATCCACCAATTGGTCAAAAGGCTGATCTCGGAAAGGAAGCTTGCGGGCCTGCGGCTCGATCACATCGACGGCTTGCGCGATCCCGCGCAATATTTCCAACGCCTCCGCCGCCTGATCCGGACCGCGCAGGGAAAGACTGCAAAGCCGTTCTACCTGGTGATCGAAAAAATTCTCGGCGAGCACGAGACGTTGCATGCCTTCGCCGGCGTTGATGGCACCACGGGTTATGAGTGGCTGAACGCCATGACGAGGGTGCTGGCCGAAGACAGCGGCCTCGACCCGCTCGACGAGGTGTGGCGGCAGATCAGCAACACGACGCCGAGGCTCGACCCTGTAGTGAAAGAGGCAAAGCGCCGGGTGCTCGAAACCCTGCTGACCAGCGAATTCACGGTGCTGACGCGCCTGCTGGCGCGGATTGCCGGCGGACATTATTCGACCCGCGATTATTCCGCCGTCAGCCTGCGGCAGGCGCTCGAACTCTACATCCTGCATTTCCCGGTCTATCGCACCTATCTGACATCCAGCGGTCCGACCGACCGCGACCGTGCGTTGATCTCGGAAACCATCGAAAGGGCACGCGCGGACTGGTTCGCCGCCGACGAGGGCATCTTCGACTTTTTGCGCGACACGCTGACCATGGACCTGATCAAGCCGGGCCGGGCGGCGCATAGCGCGTCGCGGGTGCGCCACCTCGCTCTAAAACTGCAACAATTCACCGGTCCGGTGATGGCCAAGTCGCTCGAGGATACCGCATTCTATCGTTATCACCGCCTGCTGGCGTTCAACGAGGTCGGCGGCGACCCGTCGGCCAGAGCACTTCCGGTCGAAACCTTTCACGAGATGATGAAAGCTCGCGCCTGCGAGTGGCCGCACGGCATGACCGCGACCTCAACACACGACACCAAACGCGGCGAGGACGCCCGCGCGAGATTGCTGGCGCTGACCGAGCTTCCCGGTGAATGGACCAGTGCGGTCGCGCGATGGAAGGTCATGAACGCGCCGCATCTTGTTGTCATCGCAGGCGAGATGCGCGCGCCATCGGCGACGTTTGAATACATGCTGTATCAGGCCCTGCTCGGCGCGTGGCCTTCCGGCAACTACGACGAAACGTTCCTGGAACGGATGCAGGCCTATGCGCAGAAAGCGGCGCGCGAAGGCAAGCAGGAAACGAGCTGGCTCAATCCCAACGAAGCCTATGAGGCGGGGCTACGAGATTTCATCGCGCGAATTCTGGATCGCTCGGTCTCGGCGGAATTTCTGAACGCGCTCGATACTTTCGCGCGGCGAACCGCGCTGTTGGGGGCGTTGAGTTCGCTCAGCCAGCTCACGTTGAAGGCGACAGTCCCGGGCGTGCCCGATTTCTATCAGGGAACGGAGTTTTGGGATCTGTCGCTGGTCGATCCGGATAACCGCAGCCCGGTGGATTTTGCCGAACGCGCTTCCGCACTCGCGTCGATGGAAACGCCGGATTGGCAAAACCTCACGCAAAGCTGGGCCGATGGCCGCCTAAAACTGGCCTGGACCAGGCATCTCCTGAAGCTGCGGACCGGGTTTGCCGAATTGTTCACGCATGGCGATTATCAGCCGCTGCCGGTGAGCGGGCCGCACCGCGACCATGTCATCGCTTTCGCGCGGCGCCGTGGCCGTGACGCCGCGATCACCGTGGTAGCAAAGTCGTTCGCGCCGTTTTCTCAAGGCGGCCGGGTCTGGCCCCGCGCGGAAGCCTTTGACGCTTCGCTCGATGTCAGAGGCTATTCCGTGAGCGGCTTTGCCGAAGCCGACACGGCGGAGCTGCGGCTGTCCGACGTCTTCAGGCATCTGCCGGCGGCGGTCCTGGAAGCGAGGGTCGTGCGGGCCGCGAAGCCGGCGAGAAAGCGTGTTCGCGCCTGAAGCTCCCTCAAACGCGAAAGCCGCCCGGGATCGACGGCCGGGCGGCCTGGCGGATGTCGTGCCGACAACTTGAGGTCGGTTCCCTCCCCCGCAGCAATCAGTATTCCAGAAAATCTGTTACCGGCAAGTTTAGGGAATGAGCCGCGAACGATCTTCGCAGCATTGCTGCAGAGCAATATAAAGCGCTGTTGGTCAGTCGCGTTTCGTCAGCAACAGGTTGCCGCGATTTCGGATCGCGGCTTGGGCTGCTTCCGCAAATCGTTGCAATAGCCAGGGCAGCGTGACTTCGACCCGGACGTGATCGTCTGCCACGTCGAGATGGCCGAACACCGCCTGCCCCAGCGCGCGGACGCGGAAGTCCATGCGATCCTGCTCCCATCGCTCTTCATCGACTTGCAGCACCGGGATCGTGGAAGCGGCGCGCGTCAATCCCGCCTTCAGGCGGCGGGTTGCTTCCTCGCGGCCCAAGCGATGCGGAATCGAAACGATCAGAGGTGCTGACATCTTCGGCTTCCTCTTCTGAAGTAAGCTCTCGTGTAACGAGATGTAGTTCCACATTTTTCGGAAAAAACTGCGCGACATGCAGAAGCGAACAAAAGGAACGATCCGGGACACGATTTGTTTCTACCAGACGGCAGGTCACAGGCTGGAGGAGATTCTGCATGTCTATTGGAACGATTATCCTGATCATTCTCATTATCGCTTTGCTCGGCGGGTTCTCTGGCATCGGCGGCGGACCGTTCTACGGCACCGGCTACTATGGCGGTGGCGGCCTCGGCCTCATCGTCGTTATCCTGCTGATCCTGCTATTGCTGGGAAGGATCTGATCCGCGCGAAGATCGGAGAATGACAACAAATATTCCCGCCAAAACTGCTAATTTTTTTGCTCTCGCGGAGGGCGATAGGCTGTATGTCTATCTCTCGACTTGGCTGCCGCCCTCCGCTTTTTCTTCGATCAAGGTCTTATGCTTAAACGAGCTCTCCGGGCATGCTTATTGTCGGCGTTCGCGATATCAGCGGCGGGCGAGGCACGGGCCGACGCCTGCCCGACCGCCAAGGACGAGATCGCCACCGACCGGCCGGACGTCACCAATTCCAGCATCGTGGTGCCGACGGGCAGCCTACAGAGCGAGAACGGCGTGAACATCAGCGCCCGCGACGGCGGCCGAACCATCGACGGCACCAACACCAGATGGCGGCTCGGAGTGGCTCCCTGCCTGGAGCTGCTCGTGGATGTGCCGACCTATTTTGCCAACATCCGCGCGCCGGGAAGCTCGGGGTTTTCCGATGTCGCGCCGGCGGTGAAGTGGCAGGTCAGTCCGATCCCGGGGAAGGTCGATTTGTCCCTGGTGTTCGGCGTGGCGCTGCCGACGGGTGCTGCCGACATCGCCGGTCGCGGCGCGCAGCCTTATCTGCAAATGCCATGGTCGTGGGAGTTGCGCGACGGTTGGGGCTTGAGCGGAATGCTGACGGAATTTTTTCGCCCCTCCGAACTGACCACCAAACGCGTCACCGAAACGACGTTTGTGATCGAAAAGAAGGTGACCGAGAGATCGAGCCTGTTTGTGGAATATGTCGGTGACTATCCCGAAAATGCCGGCCCGAGCGTGCTGTTGAATTCGGGCGGGGTTTATCGCCTGAGCCCCACCCAGCAGGTCGATTTCCACGTCGCGTTCGGGCTCAATCATAACGCCCCGAGCTATATCGCGGGCGTCGGCTATTCGTTCAGGTTTGACGGGTTGTTCGCGAGCAACTCGAAGTGATGACGCCAGACCGTAGGGTGGGCAAAGGCGCCCTTGCGCCGTGCCCACCATTAGAAAAACTGAGTATTGGAGATGGTGGGCACGCGGAGCCTGTGATCGGGCGGCGCTTCGCGCCGACCCGTTGGCTTTGCCCACCTTACTTCTCCGCCAATTTCTTGATCGCCGCCTTTATCGACGACGCCGCGTCATCGTAGCCTTCCCACGCCTTCGATTTGGCGAGCAGCGCCGGCACGGTGCGGACCGTGTAGCGTTTGGGATCGAGGTCGCCGCGGACCTGTGACCAGACAAGGGGCATCGAGACGGTCGCGCCTTCGCGCGCGCGCGGCGACAACAACGCGACCGCGGTTGCCATGCGGTCGTTGCGAAGATAGTCGAGGAAGATCTTTCCCGTGCGCAGCTTCTTCGACATGTTGAGCAGATAGCGCTCTGGGTTTTCATTGGCCATCCACTGGCAAACCCCCAGCGCAAACGCCTTGGCCTCCTTCCACGTCACCTTGTCTTTTGCGCCGTACAGCAACGGCGTCACCACATGAAGCCCCTTGCCGCCGGTGGTCTTGCAGAAGCTTTCCAGGCCGACGGCGGAAAGATGCTGCCGCATATCCTTGGCGGCCTCGATGACATCGGCAAACTCGACCTCCGGCGCGGGGTCGAGATCGAACACCAGTCGCCCGGGCGTGTCATAGTCATACGGCGCACAATTCCAGGGATGCAGCTCGACGCCGCCGCTTTGCGCTACCGCCGCAAGGCCTTCAACCCGATCGATCTGCAGATACGGCTTGCGATCGCCGGAGACTTTTACGAGCTCCAAAAGTTTCGAGGTGCCGGTCATCGCGTGGCGCTGAAAGAACTTTTCGCCGTTGATGCCGTCGGGCGCGCGAACCACGGAGCATGGCCGCCCCTTCAAATGACCGATCATCCAGCCGCCCACCGCCTCGAAATAGCGCGCGAGATCGAGTTTTGTCACGCCTTTGCCGTCGCCGCCGTCCGGCCACAGCTCCTTGTCGGGCTTTGAGATGATGACGCCCATCACCTCGGCGGTTTTGTTCACCGCTGGTTGCGCGCGAACTTTGCCGGGCTCGGCGGACTTCGCCGCGGTCTTCCTCACGGGTTTTGCAATTTTGGTCATGGCCGGCTCTTCCGCCTTTACCTCATCGGCCGGCTTGTCCTGGCGCAATCCCTTGAACGCCGCCTGCCGTATATTCCCGCCTTCCGTCCAGCCGGCGAATTCGATCTCGGCGACGAGTTCGGGCTTCAGCCAATACACGTCGCGGGTCTTGCGCGGTGCGTCCTTGCCGCCGAACGGGCTCTTGTCTGACGCCGCTTTCTTCAGTGCCGGCATGATGCGCCTGACCGTGTCCTGCCCGAAGCCGGTGCCGACGATCCCGACATAGGCGAGATGATCGCCGCGATAGGCGCCGGCCAACAGCGAGCGGAATTTTCCGTTGGTGGTCTTCCATCCCCCCAGCACGACCTCATGGCCGGCACGGGTTTTGGCCTTGGTCCAGTCTTCGGAGCGGCCCGAACGATAGGGCGCACTGAGTTTTTTGGAAACGATGCCTTCAAGCCGCAGCTTGCGCGCCGATTGCAGAACGGCGTCGCCGGGCTCTTCGAAATGCTCGACATAGCGGATCAGCCTGGCTTTGCCCTTGGCCCGCGCTTCCAATAGCTCCTCCAATCGCGCCTTGCGCTCGCGGAGCGGCAGCGCGCGAAGATCTTCGTCACCCGCGAACAACAGGTCGAACGCAAAGAAGATCAGATTGCTGGTCTTGCCATCGGCAATCGCCGCCTGCAGCGCTGAAAAGTCCGGCACGCCGTTGCGGTCGAGAGCTGCGATCTCACCGTCGATCAGGGTATCGGGCAGCACGCTTCCCTGTTTGGCGATCGCTGGAAACTTATCCGTCCAATCGAGGCCCTTGCGGGTTTTGAGCCGGGCTTCGCCGTCCTCTACGCGGAGCTGCACGCGATAGCCGTCGAATTTGATCTCGTGGCCCCATCCCTCACCGCTCGGCGGGCGTTCGACCGCGACGCACAGCTCGGGTGTAACGAAATCCGGCATCGCGGCGACCCTTTTTGCTTTTGCCGCTTTCGCGGCTGTGGGCCGCAATGGAGCCTTGTTCTGCGCGCGCGCCTCGGCGGCATCGCCGCGGTTCGAATTCCACACCGCGTCGGCCTTGCCGCGGCCGGACTTCGCCGTCATGAACGGTTTTGGCGCTTTGCCCTTGCCGCTGGCAATCTGGTCCATCGTCCGCCCCGATGCGACGGATTGATCGGCGCCCAGGATGTCGTTGGCGCTGCCCTCTTTGGCGAATTCGTCGCGATGTTTTATCAACAGCCAATTGGTCCGCTTGCCCCCGTCACGGTCATGGCGCATGCGCACCAGCACCCAGCTGCCGTGTAGTTTTTCGCCGAGCAGGGTGAACTTCAGGTCGCCCTTTTTGAATCCTTTTTCGGGATCGTCGGCCTCCCAATAGCCGCGATCCCAGAGCTGCACGGTGCCGCCGCCATATTGGTCCTTCGGAATGGTGCCTTCGAAATCGCCGTAATCGAGCGGATGGTCTTCCACCTCAACGGCGAGGCGCTTGTCGCGCGGATCGAGCGAGGGGCCGCGGGTGACCGCCCAGGACTTGAAGACGCCGTCGAACTCGAGCCGGAGATCGTAATGCAGCCGGGTTGCAGCGTGTTTCTGGATCACGAACCGCCGCTGTTTTGAAGGCACCACGGGCGTGTCGCCGCTCGGCTCGGCGGTCTTCTCGAAGTCCCGCTTCTTCCGGTAGGTGGAGAGGTTTCTCAAGGACACGATCAATTCCCGCGCCAATATCGGGTCTGCACGCAACGTGCTTGGGGAGTGTAATGCGCCGGCGTGCCCGGGTGCGAGAAAATAATCTTGGCGAAGAAAGATGGTTCCCGGATCAATCCCCCGCCCGCAACCGGTAGCCAATCCCGGTTTCGGTCAGGACGAATTGCGGTCGTTCCGGATCGGCTTCGATCTTCTGCCGCAGTTGCCGCACATAGACTCTTAAATACTGCGCATCCGTCAGTTCATCCCACAATTCCTTCAAGAGAAACCTATGGGTCAAGACCTTGCCGGCGTGCTGCACCAGCACACGCAGCAATTCGTATTCCTTCGGCGACAGTTTTACGTCCCGCTCGCCGACTTTCACAATGCGCCGCACCAGGTCGACCGAGAGATCGCCGGAGCGAAACACCGGACGCTCGCCATGAACCTGCAATTGATGCCGCAGCGCCGCGCGCATGCGGGCGAGCAGCTCATCCATTCCGAACGGTTTTGTCAGATAATCATCGGCGCCGAGATCGAGCGCCTGGACTTTGCCGGCCTCATCGCCACGGCTCGACAGTACCACGATCGGCACGCTGTCGTTGCGGCCGCGGATCATGCGCAGCAATTCATGACCCTGGATATCCGGCAGGCCGAGATCGAGGATGATGAGCGCGGGATTCTCGGCCAGCAATTCGAGCGCGTTCTTGCCGTTGGAGGCCTCCAAAATCTCATAGCCTTGCGTGCTCAACCCCATCCGCAGCAATTTGCGGATCGGCGGCTCGTCGTCGATGACCAGGACCTTGATGGGCGCGGCGCTCATGCGGCGGTGTCCAGCGCGTTGGAGGCTGCCGGGATCGGCAAGCGGATGGTCAGCACGGCACCGCTTCGATCGGCGCGATTCGACGCGGTGATCGAACCATGCATCGCCTCGACAAATCCGCGGGAGATCGCAAGCCCCAATCCGGTGCCGGGGCGGACGTGATCGCCTTTCTGCGCGCGGTAGAATTTGTCAAACACGCTCTCCAGTTCGGCGTGCGGAATGCCGTCGCCCTCGTCGAGGATCTGCAGCGACACTGAATTGCGGTCCCGCAACGTCCTGATCGATATTGTGGTGTCGGCCGGCGCATATTTCGCGGCGTTGTCCAAAAGATTGAACAGCACCTGCTCGAACAGCACCGCATCAAGCTCCAGCATCGGCAAATCAGCCGCTAGCTCGAGCGAGATCTTGTGATGCACCAAAATCTTGCTGGCGCGCCGCAAGGCGCTGCCGATGATCTCGCCGACATCGTGGGGCGCCGTATTCGGCACGATGGCGCCGGATTCGAGCTTTGTCATGTCGAGCAGATTGGCGATGAAGCGATTGAGCCGCTCGGATTCATCGATCACGGTCGCGAGCAGATCGCGCTTCTCGGTCTCGCTCAACGCGCTGGAAAGGTCGCGCATCGTCGAGGCGGCGCCGAGCACCGACGCCAGCGGCGTCTTGAGATCGTGCGAAATCGAGGTCAACAGCGCCGAGCGCAACCGCTCCGATTCGACCGTGCGCTTGACTTGATCCATATCTTCGACCAGCAGCACCCGTTCGATTGCCAGCGCGCCCTGATCCACCAGCGCATCGAGCAGGCGGCGCTGGTCCGGTGTCAATAGCGGTCCCGTCTTGTCGTCGTCGATGCCGATGACCCCGATCGGCCCGCGCCCGGTCCGCATCGGCAGGAACAGGCGCTTGGCGCCGGGCAGCGTATCCGAGCCGCGTCCGGCCGGGCGATCGTTGTCCCAGGCCCAGTTTGCGGCCGCGAGATCGGCCTTGTCGAGTTGATCTTCAGGTGGGTAACCCGCCTTCACCGTCAACACGCCGTCCTCGGGCAACAGCAGGACGACCCGCACCTTGAGCATCAGCGCGATTTGATAGGCGGTCGCCCACAACACGTCGTCCAGCGTCGCGGTGCCCGCGAGCTTGCGGCTGAAGGCGTAAAGCGATTCCGT